>CAIVEH010000180.1 GCA_903904855.1 uncultured Bacteroidota bacterium
ACTACCCATCATACCTTTGTTCCAGATTTTATGATAATTGCCAATTTATTTAACTATGAAACAATCTCAAAGGACTTTTTACCCCTTCAGGAATCCGAAACACAAACATTCCCGATGATTTCGATCAATAATTTTGGTATAACAAGTACCGGAATATGTTTGTTTGGTATGGTTGATCAATATTGGGAGTTTCATTATTAAAGGTGCACACAAACATTCTCGCTGATTTAGGCAATGTAAATTTGAATATTTTAAATCCATAAATGTATTTTCAAGGTGGCAGAAGAATATTATTTGTAGTTTTATTTTTAAGCTGCAACCAAACATTCTCGATGATTTCGGCGATGTAAATTTGAATATTACAAATCCATAAATGTATTTTCAAGGTGGCAGAAGATTATTATTTGTAGTTTTATTTTTAAGCTGCAACCAAACATTCTCGATGATTTCGGCGATGTAAATTTAAATATTACAAATTCATAAATGTATTTTCACGGTGGTAGAAGATTATTATTTGTAGTTTTATTTTTAAGGTGCAACCAAACATTCTCGATGATTTCGGCGATGTAAATTTGAATATTATAAATACATAAATGTATTTTCAAGGTGGCAGAAGATTATCATTTGTAGTTTTATTGCGCCTCACCAGCCGCAGCAAGTGAAAACTATCTTATACAGTGAAGATGACATCAAAATCGCTATTTCTTAGGTGCTTGCCCGCCCCCGGCATTCAAATTCATAAGTGCTGCCTGCATACCTCGCTTGGCCTTCTCATAATCCGGCTTCAGCTTCAGGGTTACCTTCCAGGCATCTATGGCCTCGGCAAACTGGTGATTTGAGTAATAAGCGCCACCCAGGTTATACCACAAATCAGCATTGGAGGAGTCAACGGCAATACCTTTTATAAACTGAGCAACAGCTTCCGGATAAAGCCCTTTCGAACCATACTTGCTCCAGCCCTTGTTCATATAGTCCTCCCCTATCAGCTTATAAATACCTGGCAGTGTCGGATAACTCGGATACCTTCTTTTCGCGCTGTCCAGGTTGGCTTTGGCTTTGTCCATTTCGCCCAGCTTATACCAGCCTATGCCCCGGTTAATGTAAGATGCCACCATGTTGGGGTGTATGTCAAGTGCATGGTCCAGCAGCCCGATGGCTTTGTACAGGTAAAAATGCTTTTCGGTATCGGTTGCCACCAGGTCCGCCTTTGATATATATGCTGCGGCCACATTGGCACAAACCAGCACACTGTTAGGCACCACTTTCAGATCGGCTTCAAACAAAGTACCATCATTTTTCCAGTCTGCATTCCTCGGAATGGTAACAAATCCGGCAAGCAATATCAGCACAGACATTAACCCGATCATAGCTTTCTGAACTGCTGCAGCAGGCATTACCCGCTCAAAACCTTTCCAGAGCAGCCATGCAACGGCTATTGCAAAACCCAGCGAAGAATGATAAATAAGCCTTTCGCCCATCGTTGCGCCAATATCGAAGAAAATATTGCAAACCATAGCCAGGTGCAGCAGGTAGAAGGCAATTGCAAAACTAAGCAGGTTCCGTTTTCTGAATGTAAACACCATTGCTGCCATAAGCGCGGCATGTACCACCAAAGACAGCCACACAAGGCTGCTGGAGAAATCGCGGTAGGGAATAGAATCGTAAGAATAATCAGCAGATAGCGGATGAGGGAAGATCAGCAGCTTCAGGTAATTCAATGATGTTGCTATCTCTGTTGCTATCTTTTGGTGGCCAACAGTAAAGAGGTATGGATTGTTGAGCACCTCATTGTCCGAATTGGCATTGGAACCCGGTACGGCTGCCATCATAACCATCAGGTAAATACCCGAAAAGAAAAGAAACGGAATCAATACCAGAATAGAGTTAGTAAATACCTTGTTTTCCTGCTTTCCGCTCCACGACACCTGCATATACTTATAAATAGCAAAAACCCCGCACCCAAAGGCCAACCACGGGAAGGCAGAAAGTACTGACTTATTCATGGTCTCAAACGTACTCACCATGCTTGGCAGGTGCTTGAGAATAAATGGGTTTAATACAGTATAATCCTGTCCGGGATTGCCAAAATAAATAACATTGAGCCTTATTGCCATATATAGCACCACAACCGGCAGGTATGGTAGTATTGTCAGCATACTCCTCCTCAATGAATACTTGTTGAAAATGTAGAATGACATTGGCAGCAAAACCAGCATGGTCAGCGCATATTCTTTGGAGAGAAATGCCAGGAAAAAACTACCAAGGCTGGCCCCCAGCATTAAATTGTTTTTTTTATCCTCCTCATATTTAAATGCATAAATGAAAGTCAGGCACATAAACATCAGCGACATAATCTCATCGCGGCTTTTCACATTGGCCACTACCTCCGTATGTATCGGATGAATGGTGAACAAAATAGCTGCCATCAGGGCAATAAGCAGGTCATTCCGGAAAACTATGAACCGCAGAAACCAGAGTACCACAATGACCGATAATACATACCATAGCACATTTATGGCATGTCTTACATGCATCTGATTGTTCAGTTTCTTTTCCTGATCCCCTCTTACTCCATACGAAATATTCTGCCTCAACGCGCTATCCAGACCTTCCTCCGGCAATGCACCCATAAATTGCTGCTCAACTGCAAATGTAGCAATGGACAATGGGCGGTAACGGCCACCCGACAACTGATTGGTAGTATTGAGCAGCCGGTAATAACTGTCGTAAGCATCTTTGGTGAATATTTTCGGAATACCCTTTATACCCTCCAGCACATACTCATTCTTAACTATAACAATGCCGTCGTCATGTGCAACCTCATTAAAAAAACTATTGAAATAAAATATCAGGGCAAGCAAGCCTACAATAACTGCCTGCACCTTGAAGTCATAAATAGTATTTGGTTGTGCCTCAGCCCTTGGCATCGGAGGTTCAGCTACAATTGCTTGTGGCGGCCTTTCAACTTTTATAGGTCTTGAAATCGGTGTTTTAGCCATACTTTATTGATGATACCCAAAAATAGTGGTTTACCCTGTTTTTTGAATAACTGATTTGAAAAATTAATTACATCCAGCCTGCCAAACCATTAATATTTCTACTAAAGCTCATTTCAATTCCTTGCAAATTCCGCTACTACATTGTTCAGATTGTGAGTGGCAGTGGCCAGGTCATCATTAATAATGATCTGGTCAAATTTGGGTGCGAAAGTCAATTCGTAAGCTGCTTTATTTATCCTCTCTTCCAGACTGTGCGCTGTTTCGGTACCCCTTGCCTCCAACCGCTCTCTGAGTACCTCCAGTGATGGTGTCTCAATAAATATAGTCAGGCAATTCTCAGGGTATTTCAGCCTGATAGCAAGCGCCCCTTGCACATCTATATCCACCAGCGGTATTTTGCCTTTGTCCCATATACGCTGCAATTCAGCCTTAAGAGTACCGTAATATTTACCACTGTACACCATTTCCCATTCCACAAATGCATCCTCTTCAATCAGCCTTTTAAATTGGTCCTCCTCATAAAAGTAATAATCCCTGCCATTTACTTCGCCATTTCTTGGCAGTCGCGTACATGCTGAAATAGAAAATTCAACATCAGGACAGGATGCAAGCAGGCGCTTTACCAAAGTGGTTTTGCCGGAACCTGAAGGAGCTGTAATTACTATTAATTTGTTCTTGCCCAAGCAGAAAATTTAGGTGCGAATAAAGCAAAAAAAAACGGGTTATGCTAATCGGGGTTAAATCCGGTCCGTTAAACTGTCATAAAATTTGCAGGTGTTACTAAAAAGTTGTGGTTTATAACCAATTGACATTATAAATCGGCATAGGTATTCTTTGCGGCCTTAAAAATGACATTTGCATATTGCACCTTTGCGCCTCCGCGTGAGACTACTTATATGCCGGTTTATTAAGTTCAACTGGTATTAGCACTCTAAATAGCGGCTCATTTGATTTAAGTATTTATGAAAATGGCGGCAAAAATGCCGCCACAAACATTATAATTCCAAAATATATCTATTCTTTTACCAACTTGGTTTCAAATTTATTACCGCCTGAAGCATTTGTTGCTTTAAGCAAATAAACTCCCGGAACAAGATTGCTGGTATTAATTGTTGGCAAACTTCCTGCAACATAAATAATATCAGTTACCTGCCTCCCGATAATGTCATAAATACATACTCTATCCGATTCTTCCAGGCCCGAAACAGTAACCGAATTACCGGTTGGGTTAGGATAAACTTCTATATGCCTGTTGGTATTTGTATTATGTACTTCCACATTCGGATTATACGTTTTCCGGATTCTTTCATTATTGGCATCGGCGATATAAATACTGCCTGCGCCATCAATAGCTATTCCATATGGGTTGAATAAATTAGCGCCAACTGCCAGTCCACCATCGCCACCAAATCCATAAGTTCCATCACCGGCAATTGTTGTAATAATACCTGTTGTTGCGCTTACCCTGCGGATAACATTATTATTGGCATCAGAAAAATAAACATTCCCAGACGAATCCACAGCTATTCCCCTGGGGCCATTTAATTTTGCTCCAGCTGCACTGCCGCCATCGCCCAGATAATCATACGAACCCTGAGTACCGGCAAAAACAGAAATAGTATCAGTAATATGATCTACCCGGCGGATTACATTATTACCATAATCGGCAATATAAATATTACCATTACGGTCTACCGCTACTGCACTGGGAGAATCCAACTGGGCATCTGTGGCTGGTGTATTGTTACCGGCAAAACCTTTTGTAAAGTTGCCGGCAACAGTATTAATTATACCGGCTGTGTTAATCTTCCGAATGACATGGTTGCCCATATCTGCTATATACATATTGCCGCTTGCATCAAAGCACATACCGGCAGGGGCATGAAACCAGGCTGCTGAAGCCGGACCACCGTCGCCATATGGACCAGGAATACCTCCTGGGCTACCTGCAAATTGTGAAATCATGCCCAAGGCATTCACTTTACGGATTACACTTGATGCATCATCCGATATGTACACATTTCCAGATTTATCAGCTACTACACCCCTTGGCACCAATTCGGCTGAAGTGCCAATTGTACCATTTCCTGTATTTCCGTAAAAACCATTTCCTGCAATAGTTGTAATGAGCCCACCTGCATTTACTTTACGAACCCTGTAATTAAAATGATCGGCAACATAGTAACCTCCCGCCCCATCAAGGGCTACATCGACAGGTCCGAAAAAGGATGCACCGGATGCATTACTGCCATCTCCTCCAAAAGCCTGAATACCATTACCTGCAATTGTATAAATTTTCTGTAACATCTGCGAGCGGGCAGAAACAGAAAACAGTCCTAAAAATAAAATGAAAAGGGACAACTTAGATCTCATACTGAACATTTGCCCAAATATAACATTAATTTTTCGCAGAAATACAATTGTTCCTGAACCTAATTCTTATGGAAGTATTTTTTTGTCAAAAAGACGCTTTAGAACATCTACTCAAACAGTATACCATTAATGTAGCAAACTGAAAACGGGAAATTGCCGGAAGCAATAAAGTTTGGATCCTGTTAAGTTGCATAAATTATAATCATTGGTCCAAGATGCATTTTTCACAAAGGCACATACCAATATAAACAAAGTATTATCGTGCTAAGAAAATCAGGAAAACCTTGAGATGGCTTTATGTTTTTACCAACCAAACTACTATCTTTGCACACTTTCCATTAAAACAATAAATATTAATTATGAATCTTTTTTACCTCGTACCTGCATTTGGTATTCTGGCGTTATTGTACACATTTATCAAAAGTGCCTGGGTAACCAAGCAAGAAGCCGGAAATGACCGGATGAAAGAAATTGCCCAATATATAGCCGAAGGAGCAATGGCTTTCCTTAAGGCTGAATATAAGGTACTCGCTTATTTTGTGGTTATCGCAGCTTTATTGCTGGCATTTATGGGTTATAGCAACCCTGCTTCCAGCCCGCTGATAGCTGTAGCTTTTATTATCGGTGCTTTTTTCAGCGCGCTTGCTGGTTTTATTGGCATGCGTATTGCTACCAAAGCCAATGTGCGCACTGCTCAGGCAGCACGTACCAGCCTTAGTAAGGCGCTGGCCGTTTCTTTCGGTGGTGGCTCTGTAATGGGCCTGGGTGTTGCTGGCTTGGCGGTACTCGGCCTCGGAGGTTTATTTATTGTTCTTAAAATGATTTTCGCTCCTAATTCCGGCGTCGACAGCGCTGAAATGGAGCGTACTATTGAAGTACTGACAGGCTTCTCTCTCGGAGCTGAGAGTATTGCATTGTTTGCACGCGTAGGTGGTGGTATCTATACCAAGGCTGCCGACGTAGGTGCTGACCTAGTGGGTAAAGTAGAAGCAGGCATCCCTGAAGATGATCCACGCAACCCTGCAACCATCGCCGATAACGTGGGCGATAACGTAGGAGACGTAGCGGGTATGGGCGCCGACCTTTTCGGTTCTTATGTAGCTACTGTATTGGCTACAATGGTTCTGGGCCGCGAAACAACTTCTGTTGACAATTTCAATGGTTTTGCTCCTATATTATTACCTATGCTGATTGCTGGTATCGGTATCATCCTTTCTATACTTGGCACCTTATTTGTTCGAATTTCTGAAAGCGCTGGCAACAGCACCGCCGCTGTGCAAAAAGCGCTGAATATGGGTAACTGGGGTTCCATAGTACTTACCGCGGTGGTATCTGTTTTCCTGGTAAATTATATCCTTCCCGAAACAATGACCCTGCGTGGTATCCCTTTCACCCGCAATGGAGTTATTATCGCCATCATGATAGGTCTTGCTGTTGGTACACTGATGAGTATGATTACAGAATACTACACTGCAATGGGCAAACGTCCTGTTCTCAGCATCATTCGTCAGTCATCTACCGGCCATGCTACCAACATTATCGGCGGCCTTGCAATTGGTATGGAATCTACTTTCCTTCCAATCCTGGTATTGGCAAGTGGTATCTTCGCTGCGCATCATTTTGCTGGTCTTTATGGTGTGGCTATTGCAGCTGCAGGTATGATGGCTACTACAGCTATGCAGCTCGCCATTGATGCTTTCGGACCAATTGCCGATAACGCAGGTGGTATTGCAGAAATGAGCGAATTGCCTAAGGATGTTCGTGAAAAAACAGATATCCTCGATGCTGTTGGTAACACTACCGCTGCAACCGGTAAAGGTTTTGCAATTGCATCAGCAGCGCTTACTTCACTGGCTTTATTTGCAGCCTATGTAGGTGTGGTTGAGAAAAATGGTTTTGCACTCAACGATGCTATCAATATCTACCATGCCGATGTACTGGCAGGCTTATTTGTAGGTGGCATGATTCCCTTCATCTTCTCCTCACTGGCTATACGCGCTGTGGGTGAAGCAGCAATGGCAATGGTTGAAGAAGTTCGCCGCCAGTTCCGCACTATCAAAGGGATTATGGAAGGTACAGGCAAACCAGAATACGACAAATGTGTGGCCATCTCTACCACAGCATCTTTGAAGAAAATGATGCTTCCTGGCGCTATAGCAATATGTTCTCCGTTGATCATTGGTTTCGTATTAGGCCCGGAAGTGTTGGGAGGTTTCCTTGCTGGCGCTACAGTAAGCGGTGTACTTATGGGGATGTTCCAGAACAACGCCGGTGGCGCGTGGGACAATGCCAAGAAATCATTCGAAAAAGGTGTGGAGATTAATGGTGAAATGTTCTACAAAAAATCAGAACCACACAAAGCTTCAGTAACTGGTGATACAGTAGGTGATCCGTTTAAAGATACATCAGGCCCTTCAATGAACATCCTTATTAAATTGATGTCTATCGTTGCGCTGGTTATTGCACCAACCATTGCCCATCTGCATAGCAGCGATGTTCGCCCGGGGAATGCTCCTGTAAAAATTGAAACCCCTGCTAAATAGTAATAAAAATCTTAAGAAATTGATGCCCCGGAATTGTTTCCGGGGCTTATTTTTTTCACCGTTGTTGGTGTTCCTCACCAATAACGGTGCGCAAGAAATCAAAGCGACAAAGTTAAAAATATAATCTCAGCTATAAGTGAGCGCCAGATCTACCTGCTTTCGCGGCTTATCGTCATTTTGTACACCTGCGAAAGAATGACACCTCAGTGAACCGGATTGAATCCGTCTCCAACGCCGCCCATCAGGAAACAAATATCAGGAATTAATAGCCATTTTACTTTATAGATTGGCTACAATATTTTAATTGTTTGAAATGGCATTTCAAAATCATAGAGACATTGTATCACCGGTTTGCCCTGTCTGTTGATGTAACCCCATTTACCGGCGATCTTGACCATTGCCCGGTCATTGCAAAAACCCAGCGCTTCATCGAACAATTCCGGATTTATTATCCATTCAAATTTTTCATTCATATAACCCCATTTACCTCTATATTTTGCTATCAGCCAATCATTGCTCACGTTAGAACGTAACCAGATGCCGGTCTTGTCGTAAGAAAGCAATTCACCTTTCCTGTTTATATGTCCGTAAGTATTAGCCTGCCCTGATACCATGACCCGGGCTATACCTCCTGCAAATTCATCAGCAAGATCAAAGGAATCGCGAAACAGAAATCTGCCGGTGGTATCCGCATATTTGCTTGCACCGCTGGTCATAGTTACCACAAATTTGCCTTCTTTCAATTTACTGATAGCTTTGTATTCAACCGGTAATATCATTTCGCCTCCCGGGCTGTAGACTCCGTATTTTATTTCGTCAAACCTGTCCAATGGCCCGTGGTCATTTACTACAAAGTAACCACCTGTATTCGCAGGGCTGTAGCCGCAGGTTGGTATATTAAACAGTGAATCACCCCTTGTGTTTATGACTATAGAGGTGTAGTTCTTAACTACCAGGCACCGCCCCCCCTCAAAACGATAGAAATCCCCGTTTACATACCATTGGTGCCTGCTCATGGCCCCCGACTGAGACATGGTAAGCATTCCTGTACCGCAGTTCATAATTGCTGTGTTCTGATCATCGCGGTCACGCAATGCAAAGTCAGCAAGGTTAGTAGTATCTATTACCAATTTGCCATGCTTGTCTACAAACCCTATTTTATATGCCGGACGCCCTTGGTCGCTGTTCCGATATAACGTTCGTTCTCCAGATACTGTTTTGATATGCCGATTGATGGCTACACGCAAAAGGCCATCTGCAAATTCAGGTTCGGGGAACAGGTCTTTAGCTGCGAGGTAAAAGAAAGGAAGAATAAGATGTCCTGCGGTATCTATGACCGCTATAGTATCCTGTTTTCTAAGTACTATAACTCCGTCTTCTGTTGCATTGCTGAGGTAATCGTAAATGGTATCTGCGATGTACTTTCCATATCTGTTTAGCATACCCCATTTGTCATTGCTGCATACAGCAGCAAATCCATTTGTAAATTCCCGGACCTGTGTAAATATACATGGAGTTATCCATTGGTTCTTGTAAGTTTTGATCCCGATTTTATTATCCCTGTGAACAAAGAACATGCCTTGGCTCATAAAATAAAAACGGGGGACGTCATTGTATTTATCTAGCGAATCTGCGATGGTATAACCGTTTGTATCAATTGTTTTCCAGTATCCGTTTTCAACCACGGCAGCACATTTAATTTCTGTCTGCGAGAAAGCAGTGAAGGGAAGAAGCAAGAGAAAACAGGCAAAAGTCTTCATTTTGTAAAAATATTGATTTACTTAGAAAGACGATGTTACGTTTGCCGGCCTTGGCAAAATATTGTTAATTATTCCGGCTCCTTAGTACCCCAGCTGGTCGGAATTTTTACTCCAGACCTATACAGCTACAGATATGCAATCCGCATTAAGTCCCAAAACCAAAATTCCACTATAGCCAACAATAAAAAAATATGCTAAATAATTATGATATTCAAACTATACACCATACCTTAATTCCAGATTTTATGATATTTATCAATTTATTTAACTATGAAACAATTCTTATTCCATAGTGAGTATATCGAAGGGCTTTTTACCTCCTTACGAACTAGGCACACAAACATTCGCTTCTATTTAGGCAAATTAAAATGGCGAACAGGCAACTTCCCTGTAATTTAGGTGATTGAAAATCGCATATTTTTATTACATACATATATCTCAATATCTGCCTTAGTTATTTTTTTTAAAAATAAAAATTAAACAGCTGAAAATGAATAAGTTACGTTACAAAATTGCGTTTTTTAACGTACCAATTTGATTTAAATTACCTTGCAAAAAAATTGCGAAATCGTTGAAAAAAAATTGCAACAAATACAAAAATCCTCCCTCATAATTCCGTCAGCTTGTTTACAGTGTTCCAATTCCGCACAGTGGATTGCAGGCCCAGTTTTTTCTCTATAAAGGTATTCGGGAACTTAGTTGATCCGTAACTCTCTGAAAGCAGGTACACTTCCTGATTTATTACTTTCACCATTTCAGTATCATAGGAGAATGCTTCTAACTGTTGTATCCGTTCTTCGTCCGGTGTTCCAGACAGAAAGGATACGTACAATTTTACTTTTCCTGTTCCTTCCGGTTCTTTAAATGGATTATTTGCTATCACGTTGCCTAACTCGGGTATGCTTCTTACTATTACAGGTACTGCATAGCCCAGTTTAACGATCAGCTGGTCTTCTATTTTCTTCCTGAGTAGTTCCTGCTTTGTTTCTTTGGTGTCGAACAGCACATTGCCACTCTGGATATAGGTAACAATATTACTGAAGCCAGGCAGCTCAAAGTGCTTCCGGAGTTCTTCCATTTTTATCAGTTTCTGCCCGCTGACATTGATGCCGCGGAGCAGAGCTACATAGCGAGTCGCCATAAGTTCGTTTTTTTAATCCTACTTAAAGGATGAAAGTTACCTGCTAAAATTAATAGTTTTGTGATAAAAACAATCATGCCAGTTTCCGGATATTCCCAAACTCCTTTAGCTAAAAAATTAGGGTACAAGCAAGGTTTCCGGATACGGCTGGTAAATCCACCAGAATACTATTGGAGTTTATTCAGTGATCTGCCTGACAACCTTGAAATTATTGCCGAACCGGAGCTTAAAAAGGATTGCATACATCTCTTTATCCGAGAAGCCAACCAACTACATGAAATGTTGCATCTACTGAAAAATGAGTTGCAACCGAATGGCATGATATGGGTATCGTGGCCAAAGAAAGCATCGAAAGTACCCTGCGATCTGACTGAAAATGATATCCGGGATTTAGCGCTGCGCATTGGACTGGTAGATATAAAGGTGTGCTCAATAGATGAAATATGGTCGGGACTGAAACTGGTGATACCGGTGAAGGATCGAATACGGGTTGGCTGAATCTGTTATTATTTGATCTTCCTATCCTGCTTTCTGTGAAAATCTTATCTTTGAACATCAACAGACACAATGAAGAAAAATATTGCTTTAATTGCCGGAGGGTATTCGGGTGAATACGTCATTTCTATAAAGACTGCTGAAACCATCCAGAAAAACCTGGATGATTCACTGTATAATATTTACAAGATCATCGTGGACCGGAATGAATGGTATTATGAACTGGAGGGAAAGAAAATCCAGGTGAATAAAAACGATTTTTCGCTGGACCTCGAATCGGGCAAAGTAAATTTCGATTGTGTGTTCATTGCCATTCATGGCTCTCCCGGTGAAGACGGTCGGATTCAGGGCTACCTGGATATGTTGCGGATTCCATACACATCATGCAATGCGATCGTATCGGCTCTTACGTTCAATAAAAGCTATTGCAATAAGGTAGTTAAAGCCTTCAATGTGGTAAATATTGCCAACTCTGTGCACCTTATTAAAGGCGAGCCCTACTCTATGGGAGCGGTACTTGACGAACTGCGGTTGCCTGTATTTGTGAAACCCAATGAAAGCGGCAGCAGCCTGGGAATAAGTAAAGTAAAAAAAGTGGAGGAGTTATTTCCGGCTATCGAAAAAGCATTCAGGGAAGACGACCAGGTGCTGATTGAAGAATTTATAGAGGGAAGAGAACTGACCATAGGTGTATATAAAGCAGGTGGCTACCTCTATGCATTGCCTGCCACAGAAATTGTGAGCAAGAATGAGTTTTTTGATTACGAAGCCAAATATACCCCTGGTGTAACCAATGAAATAACCCCTGCCCCGATTGACAATAACCTCAAAGAACAACTGGAAAACAAGGCTATGTATATTTACCGCCATTTGAATTGCCGCGGTATTGTGAGGATGGATTTTATCCTTCAAAACGTTACAAACAAGTTATTTTTCCTGGAAGTAAATACCATGCCGGGACAGAGCGAAAACAGCATTGTGCCGCAGCAGGTAAGGGCTTCGGGGCGCAGCCTGAAGGATTTTTACGGGCAGATACTGGAAGACTGTTTGAAGCCGGTTTCAGCTTAAAATCAGCATAAAACACTACTTTTATACGGTTAAACTATTTATGAAAGCAAACATCAGGAAGTCCTTTTTATTTAACCTTGGTATAATACTGGTACTGTGCCTGCTATTGTATATCGCATTTTTTGCCACACTAAAATGTATTACAAGACATGGCCAGGAGGTTATGATACCCGATGTAAGGGGAAAGGAAATCAGCGCTGTTACCGCCATGCTGAAACAGATGCATTTTGAGGTAAGTATTGATTCCACTTTTGAGCCAGATGTAAAACCGCTTACAGTTCTTAAACAGGTGCCGGATACCGGCTCAATTGTAAAGGAAGGAAGAACCATTTTTCTTACAGTTAACAGGGTTGTTCCACCGCAGGTAGCAATGCCGGAATTGGTGAATCTCTCCTTTCGCAGCGCGGAAATGCTGCTGAGAAATAACAAGCTGAAAATGGGTGATACTACGTTTAAACCTGACCTTGCTGCCGGACTTGTTTTGGAACAACTTTACAACGGACACCCGGTAAAGCAGGGAGATGTGATACCTCAGGGCAGTAAAATAAGCCTGGTTATAGGCGATGGGATGGGCAAAAACACATTTAATGTGCCGGATGTGGTGGGAATGACTGTGGATGAAGCAGAATTGATTATTAACTCCAACAACCTGCAGTATAATATTCTTCCCGCCGATCAGTCAACCAGCATTGCTGATACCGCTTCTGCTACGGTTGTAAGCCAGATACCTCTGCCATTAAATGATGCCGGCGAACACAATACAATCAAGGCAGGCAGCATTATAAGCTTAATGGTAAAATAAATACGGTCTGCCATAAAAACTTTTTAAACAATATTTAGTGTATAATCAGCGTTATCGATAGTTAAAGTGAAGCAATTGAAACCAACCATATTTATAAAATATACATTTTTAATCTGCCTGATAGCAGCCTGCATTTTTGCAGATGCACAGGAAATGGTTGGGCCTCTCAGATGGAATCCTGTTTTTCCTGCTAATCAAAACCAGCAAAAACTACCGGCAAAAAAAACAACAGCAGCGCTTACTCTACCTTTTTTTGAGGACTTCAATTATTACTCCCCATACCCTGACTCCAATAAGTGGGTGGATTTTGAGACATACGTCAATAATACGATGGGCAAGAACCCAATAAGCTGGGGCGTTGCAACATTTGATGATCTCAATGCTCATGGACTGCCTTATGATTCATTCAGTAATTCTGACACAAGGTATTGTGACAGCCTTACATCCAGGCCAATTGATATCAGCAGTTATACGGTTGGCGACAGCCTGTATTTAAGTTTTTTCTACCAGGCCCAGGGAAATGGTTACTATCCGCTGCCAGAGGATTCACTACAGCTATATCTTAAAAACCGTTATGGTGATTACAGACTGGCTTGGTCGATACCGGGGCCTGCGATTGGCAGTATGGTTAAGCCTTTCCAGATGGTGATGATACCAATACTTGACACACTTGATTTTCACAGTAATTTCCAGTTCAGATTCGTCAATATTGGTTCGCTCAATTGGGCAGATGCTGTATGGAATATTGACTATATAAAACTGGATAAAAACAGGAATGATTCTGATACCACCATCAATGATGCAGGATTTACCAGTAAACCCGGTTACCTGCTCAATGATTATACCTACATGCCTTATAACCAATTCAAGGCCAGCGCCAGTACTGAAATTGTATCAGTGCTTACCGACAATATAAGAAATGATACCTCATTTGGTCAGAATGTAAATTATTCTTTCAAGGTAAAAGACAGCGCTACAAACCTGGCCGGAAGTGCGGGCTTCACCAGTATTTTCCTATCAGGCTACGAAACCAGCCAGGTATCTGCTCCTTTTTTACCCTTCGGTTTTCCGAGTCATCCGGCGAATTCGGTTGTTAATTACCAGATAAAGTTCTTCATTGACAGCAACGCAAATACAGGGCCTACCGGTAACGACACTGTTGTGCTTAACCAGGTATTCGATAACTACCTTGCTTATGATGACGGCAGCGCTGAAAAGAGTTATTACCTTAACCTGTTCCCTTCATTACCCGGGAAAATAGCCATAGAATACCATCTTAATCAGCCGGATACTTTAAGGGCTCTGGCAATCTACTTTGGCAAGCAGATACCTTTTGCTAATTACAAGCCATTTTATATCAATATCTGGAAATCGCTTGCATACATAAATGGTGCAACTGCCGATGTTCCGTTATATGCTTCGACCACGCTTCAAAATCCAGCCTATGCCGATAGTGTGAACCACTTCTGGGTATATATGCTGGACACGCCTATCTTATTGCCTGCGGGTGTTTTTTATGCCGGAACAACCCAAACAGATGCAGATGGCAGCGACAGCCTGTATTATGGCCTTGATGTGAACAGGACAGGCGGCAACCATGCCTATTACAATGTGATGGGAAACTGGACACCCTCTGCAATAGGTGGCGCTATAATGATAAGGCCTGTACTCGGAAAAAAAGTATCGGGAAGCTACGTTAAGGATGTTACACCCACAGCAGGCAGTGAATGGACGGCAATGCCAAATCCGGCCAGTGATGCCCTGAGGATTGAATTTGGAACTGATCAGGTTGCTCAATATATACTTACAGATATAGCAGGTCATACTCTCATGGCCGGATTTGCTCTATCTGGTAAAACAATTGATATCGCCACATTGCCCCCGGGGATGTATTTCCTGGCGCTAAGGGCCACAGGGATATCTCCGGTGCCTCAAAAGATTATTAAGTTATAATTGGGCTTACGCATAGCAAACAATCAGAAAATCCACCTGCAACATTGATTACTGATACATGTTATTTTCAGGAGAATATTGCATCAGTTAGTAAAGGGCACTATCCTGCTTTTTATTATTTTTGCTTAAACTAAACTTAACTTATGACGAACATAACTGCTGAAGAACTAAAAGCACGCATGGATAGCGGCGAAGCGCTGAATATAATAGATGTGCGCGAGCCATCTGAATATGCCGAGTATAATATAGGTGCAAAGCTGGTACCATTGGGTAAAATAGCAGGTATGCAACTGGAAGACATTGAAGACCTCAAAAATGATGAACTGATCATTCATTGCAAAATGGGAGGCCGCAGTGCTCAGGCATGTATGATACTGGAACAGGCAGGATTTACCAATGTAGTGAACCTGACAGGAGGGATGAATTACTGGAAACAAAAATTCGGGTAAACATAAGATGTGATTTTATTCTAAATCCTAAGTGTGCCACACCTCAAAGGTGTGGCACACTTATAAATTAATAAAAAATAAACCAATGCACGAAATAGAACCCTTTTACAACTGGCGGCATTTATATACTGCCGAAGAAGATGAAAACTCTCCTTACTTTGGTACAGAACACAGTGAATTTGAATTTTCGAATACTGTGTACAACTACTACATACATCCGCAATGGGATGAATTCGGATCAAGGACCCTGTACCTTAAGGTTTTGTTTGCTGACTATGAGCTGAGCTATGCAATAATAGAAATGATAGGCGAATGGAACGACGCCATTGAGAACGATATTATGCAACTGAAACGCTCATTAATAGACCTGATGGTGGCCAGAGGAATAACCAAGTATCTGCTTATTACCGAAAATGTACTGAATTTTCATAGCAGCGATACTGATTATTATGAAGAATGGTATGAGGATATAAAAGATGACGGAGGATGGATAGCAGCAATAAACATGCCCGAGCAGACACAATTCGATTTTCACCGGTCGCATATAGACAGGTATGTGAAATTATTGGATAGCCCTAACTGGCGCACATTTCAGCCTCAGGATTTCTTCCAAGCAACAGACAACCAGATGATCCGGTTGCTTTATTAGAGTTCGCAGTTGACAATTGGCAGTTGACAGTTGATAGTTGACAATTTACAAATATCCATTAGTCTATACATAACCAGAATCTCTGGCATCTTTATGGATTCTGAGTCAATAATACTTCGGTACTTTCCAACTTAAGACTAACGACTTTCGACTAACGACTAAAAACACCTACATCCCCGATAATTTTCTCATCAGATTCACCCCGCCTTTCCTAGATTTATCTACTGTTGCCTTAGCCTGTTTCCCGCCCTTTGCAGTAGGATGATTTGAAAAAGATATAGTTTTTGATGGAAGTTTAGAAGGTCCTTTTTTAGGTGCAGGCGCTGCCTTTTTCTGTTCTTCTTTCTGAATAGGAGTATCCATATTATGAGTTGTTTTTTTAGTGGTACTGCAATTTAAACATTATTGGGGCAAAACGGCAAATAACAAAATCATTTAACAGCAGTTATCAGAACCTTTTTTACCTGAAATTATTCTTGATTATCTCAGCTTGCTGTTCTTTTTGCTGTAAGTAAAATATATTACCAGTCCTATTAACAGCCAACCACCAAGACGGGCCCAGTTGGTCCAGCCAAGGCCTGCAATCATCGCCCCGCATACCACTATTCCCAAAATGGATACTACAGGCACCAGTGGCACTCTGAATTGTCGCTTTATTTCAGGATTGGTAATACGCAGAATCCATACTCCCGCACATACAAGTATAAACGCAAATAATGTGCCTATGCTGGTCATATCACCTACAATATCGCCGGGAACGAATGCTGCAAAACCACCTACCAGGACCAGGAAAATCCAATTGGATTTATAAGGAGTGCTGTATTTGGGGTGCAGGTCTGAGAACATTTTTGGAACAAGGCCATCGCGGCTCATTGAATAAAACACCCTCGACTGTCCCATAAGCATTACCAGTATTACCGAAGAAAATCCAAATAGGATAGCCACAGTAACGAGGTTAGCAAGCCAGCCATAACCCGCCATATATGTTTTAATAGCATAGGCTACCGAAGCTTCTTTACCTGCTGTACGGAAATCATTCACATTAGCCACTCCGGTAAGTACATGAGCAAAAAGGATGTATAAAATGGTGCAAATGACCAGGGAACCTAATATGCCTATTGGCA
This sequence comes from uncultured Bacteroidota bacterium, assembly GCA_903904855.1. GTDB lineage: Bacteria > Bacteroidota > Bacteroidia > Chitinophagales > Chitinophagaceae > Nemorincola. The sequence goes on from CAIVEH010000180.1 coordinate 17,357, forward strand.
TGTCCTTTTTAGGATTCTTTGCCTCCTGAGCAGCTGTACTTACTGCATCAAAGCCAATAAATGCAAAAAAGACCACTCCTGCAGCACCAAGTATGCCCCATATGCCGCCATAGTTATGATTAACTCCCTGCGAATCGGTATAAATGGATGCAGCTGGAATATAATGCTCATGGTTTACCGGGTTCATATAGCCCCATCCAAGAACAATAAACAGGATAACAATTGATACTTTTGAGATAACTATAATACCATTTACTACAGCCGATTCTTTTGTACCGCGTATAAGCAGCAATGTGAGCATAAAAATGATAAACAGGGCTGGTACATTCATCATGCCATGATGCATAACGCCTGCAGAATCTTTAAACACCTCAAAAGGCGAATGCGACCACTCGAAAGAAACCCGCATACCAAACATTTCAAGCAGTTTATTCAGGTATTCGCTCCAGGCAATACCCACAGTAGCTGCCCCTACGGCATATTCCAATACCAGATCCCAGCCTATAATCCATGCCACCAGTTCACCCATTGTTGCGTAGGAGTATGTATAAGCGCTGCCGGCAATTGGAATCATACTTGCAAATTCGGCATAACAGAGGCCAGCTAATGCACAGCCAATGGCTGCAACTATAAATCCTATTGTTACAGAGGGTCCAGCATTATTGGCAGCCGCTGCTGCTGTACGAACAAAAAGACCTGCGCCTATTATGGCGCCAATACCTAATGCAACAAGGTTACCGGCACTTAGGGTACGCTTCAGGCTCCGCTCGCCATCGGCAGAATCAAGTAATAGTTTGTCAATTGGCTTTTTTGTAAATAAACCCATGGAGTATAATTATCGCGTGAAAGGCTAAGATAGCTATTTAGTTGATAAATCAGTGAATCAGGGCCACAACTCTTTTTTATCGGATAGTTATTCCCTATGATTCCTAAATTTACATTAGGTTTGAATTATGGTTCTGAAGCACCTGCTTTACGGAGTATTGTTAATTTCAATTGCAAACTGTCCTGCCCTTGCTCAACCTGTTCTGCCAGATATTTCAGGAGTTGCAGGCAGGGGCTTGGTAACGCTCAACTGGCAATGCCCGTATTCTACCATTAAAGCAATTTCTGTTTTGCGTGCTGCTGACACTGCTGCTGATTATACACTTTTAGGGTATGTTGAACAAACGGCCAAAGGAATCCAGTCATTTACAGATATCCATCCGCTGCCAGGCAGGAATTGCTACAAACTGGCTATAGAATTCAAAACCGGGCTCATATGGCGCAGTAACAATTCTTGTGTAAAGGTGGATCCATACACGAGTGAGTCTGATAAAAAACAATTGCCTGAAACAAAGCCTGTGCCCCAAAAGGCAGAAGAAAAGAAAACTGAACCGGCAACAAAAACAGTAGCATCCAATCCGCTGCCAATATCCCTTAATCTAAAAATGCCGCTAATTCCGGATGATACAATTGATAATTCTTCAACCCATATATTACCCCATTATTGCACTGCCGATACCCATACAGGCTATATTACCTTAACCCTGCCGGCTGATGTGGAAAAATACACCTACTCAATAAAATTTTTCGATCAGCAGAATCGCCTGGTAACTGAAGTGCCACATATAGGCTCGGCCAGAATAATTTTCGATAAAAGGAATTTTCAACGAAAGAAAACAATAAGGTTTGTATTGAGGAGGGATGGTGTGGAATTGGAAGATGGATGGTTATCCCCAAACCCCTCCCGCTGAAAAAGCTACCGTATACCCACAAGTTATTTTTTTTAGATTTGAGGATGATTAGCATTAATTATAGTCAAATTTTTGGAGATAAGAGGATTGAGTACCGTGGGTCGGAGTTGCACAATGGGTTATTTAGAAATTCGGTGCATAGCATTCAACAAATTGCTCAGACTAGGGCAGAACAGAAAGCATATTACCGGTTTCTGAGAAATGACAAGGTTACTGAGGACAAGCTGATCAAGGAGCTGGCATGCAGGTGCAATAGGTTATCCAAGGGTAAAATTGTATTGGCAATACAAGATACCACAGAAGTTAATCTATGTATGCACAGAAACAGGATTGATAAGCAATCTGGCATAGGTGATATGGCTGATGGTAAGAATGGACTTGGTTTCATGATTCATCCATCATTGGTGGTAGATGCAATCAGTTGTTTTCCCTTGGGATTTTCACATATTAAGGTATGGAACAGGGAGATAGATATGGCAGACAAGCACGTGCGGGATTATCCGAATTTGCCGATAGAAGAAAAAGAGTCGAACAAATGGCCGCAAACCAGTAAGGCAACCAAGGACAGTTTAACCGAAGCCGAGGCAATTATTATTGTACAAGATAGAGAAGGGGATATCTATGAGCAGTTTGCCAAAGTGCCTGATGAGAAGACTTTTTTATTGATAAGGTCAAAGAATGACCGCAGGACAGAGGATAAAGAAAGTTTATGGAAGATGCTGAGCCAGGCACAGGTATGGGGGTATTATGAAGTACATGTTGAAGCAGATAACCGGCGGAAGACCTCTGCCCGAACAGCGGTAGTAGAAGTAAGGAGTACGTCTGCAACAATCCTGCGGCCCAAAAACCATAATAATAAAGAGCTTCCGCCTGTTATAAAGGTATATGCTATCGAAGCCAAAGAAGTTAACAGTGAGGCAGAAAACCCGATTCATTGGCGTATTGTAACAACCTGGCCGGTAGAAGACTTCGCTGGATGTAGCTGTGTATTGGAATGGTATACATGGAGGTGGCAGATAGAAGAACTGTTTAGAACACTGAAAAAGGAAGGCTACGATATTGAAGGAAGTGAGCTGGAGAATCCATGGGCGATCAGAAAGCTCGCTATCATGATGATGGATGTAATTATCAAGTTGATGCAGATGCGAATAGTATATAATGAGCCAGAAGGACATCCGTCACCGCCTGTTGAAGCAGTTTTCAGCCTGGAGCAGCAGCAATGCCTCACAGAGGTAAATAAAAAACTGGAAGGAAAAACCCAAAAGTTGAAAAACCCACATCCTGTAGATACACTAAAGTGGGCTGTCTGGTCAATCGGAAGACTAGGAGGCTGGAAAGGTTACAAATCTCAAAGACGTCCCGGAATGACGACACTTCAACAAGGGCTGGCTAAATTCTTCGACATTTATAATGGCTGGGAACTCTCAAAAGATGTGGGTACACGGTAGGCTGAAAAAGCGGGAGGAGGCAGTATTTACAAGGTAGAGCCTTACGGGTTAGCCATTTCTTTCCATTCGGGGCCCAGTTGCAGGGCGCTGCCAATATAAAGTTGCATTATCTGCACCATTTCTTCGGCATCCCAGGAGTAGACTCCCGCAGCAAAATAAACCCGGCCCTCATAGGTTTCGAAATAGAGGTTGCCCTCATCGTGCAGACTTTGTATAAGATGCTCCTGGGTTTCAAAACCCAGGTAGTCATAGCATTTACCCTTAAGCGGATGATCAGTTTTCATGCGCTTGCCCTCGTAATGCAATACGCCAATCTCACGCAGGTTGTAGCGCCTTACCTGCTGCGCCAGCGCCCATTTGCGGATGATGGTCAATGACTGGGTATCTATGAGCAATTGCTCGCTGAAAAATATCCTTGACAAAAACCGGAAAGCAGCAAAAAGATATAAACACATGCCCCCCACCCCGGCTGCCCAATCTATAAATACATGCCTGAACGGCAAAGACTTAATAAGTAAAATAGTGGCAATAGAAGAGGTCAGTATGAACTCGGCAATGAACAAAGCACGTATCCGTGCATTGGTTCTGTTTCCCAGTTTTATCAGCAAACTTCTGTCGCCCCAATAATATGTAATTTCATTCTTTGCCAAAATCCTCAATTCATATATAAAGATACAGTTTTTTTAAGTACAAAGTCTTAAGTAGTCAGTCTATAGTACCATTACGAGCTGATAATAGAACAGTGCTTAAACAATAGCTGCACCAAAAACCGTACCAAACTCCTGCCGCAATAATTCTTTTACTTCATCCATATCCACTTCGCGTCCAAGCTCCTTATGCATTGAGGTTACCGTCTTATCAGTAATGCCACATGGCACTATATAATCGAAATAGCGCAAATCGGTATTTACGTTCAGTGCAAAGCCGTGCATGGTTACCCACCGGCTGCAACGCACACCCATGGCGCATATTTTGCGCGCCCTGCCTTTTACATCCGCATCCAGCCAAACACCGGTGCAGCCCGGCAGTCTGTCGGCTATGATACCATAATGCACCAACATGCGTATCATCACCTCTTCCAGGTTGCGCATATATTTACCCAGATCTGTACCGAAGTATTCCAGGTCCAGTATAGGGTAGCCCACCACCTGCCCGGGGCCGTGATAAGTTATATCCCCTCCTCTGTTGGTCTTCACAAAAGTTACGTCCAGTTCCTTCATGCGGTTATCATTCACCAGCAGGTTTTCAATATGTCCGCTCTTACCAAGCGTATACACGTGTGGATGCTCCACAAACAGCAAATGATTCCGGGTTGCCTCATCTGCCAGCACAGTATCTTCCTGCCTGTTAAACCGCGCAGCTTTTATTTTCAGGTTGGCCTGCATCAGTGTTTCCTGGTAGTCCCATGCCGCATCATAAGCCATTTTGTCTAGGTCCTGAAAGTGTATTGTATGCATATGGTACATTCCGGTAATTTCGGGAATGGAGATGCAATTTAGGGGATTTTGATGATTTGGTTTTTCTGAAATTTATTCTACAAAACCCAACCCTCCAAGCATCAACTGCCGGAAAATGCTAATTTTATAGTATGTCATTTCCGCAGGTACCGAGACAAGTGATTGTTGTGCTGTTTTATGCAGTACCTGTATTGCTGCTGCTGGCAATGAATTTACAACCCAAATCACACAGGGTTGATTACAGCATTTACACTGAATTTTACCAACAATCTGATGCGAAAATAAAGGCGATAAATGATACGATGCTCTGGTTTATCAGTAATGGGATTCAAATTCATTATGTTCACGAGCCTGCACTGGAGAAAGCTTTACTAGCTGACTCTATAGTCCAAAGACTTTTTAATAAAACGGAACAACTGAAGAATTATCTGGCAGCAGAATCAAACAAGATTCAAACCAATAAATTCAGTTGGATCATTGATCAAAAAGACAGGGCGGTAATTGAGGATTATTTTTTCAGAAAACATGTTGCAGACTCTCTTCAGGCTGCTATTGACAAGGCTTTCGACTCATTGCTGAATACCCTGTACAAAAGGGATGCAGAGATATTTCGTAATGTTATCAACTATAATTGGTTTTCGAAAAGCACTGAAGCACTCAGGTTTTGGGGCCCGATAGATGGTGGCTATAAAGCCAATGAAAACTGGTGCAGACAAATCTTCAAAGATGAAAACATTAATTCTGCAATGGCTCTATTGTCAATGATTCAGAACAAATCCTTAGTGACAGAAAGTATATTTTTAGACAGGATATATAAGGAGTATCACTGCCATTGTGGTATGGTTTTTGATACAATTGGTGCAATTGCTATGCCTGAACAAGCGCTGATATTAAATAACAGACCATTTAAATGCCTGGCAGTTATTGGAACGTTTATTCCCAGAGGTGGACATCCGACATTTAAGGCAGAAACAGGTAAAGTTACTATTCAACCTTATGGGCCAGTTCCGTTTGGTATTTGGTCAGGTAAAGTTCATGGACTTGGAACAGGTAAAGTTGAAGGCACAGAAACAATCGAAACAATGGATGGCCCAAAAGTTTATCCCTGGTCATTCAGCTATTTCGTAGCAGCTCCGGGAGTAACATTGGAACTGGACAGCATGAAAATACTCTACCGGGGTATTGCCAATCCGGTATCAATAACTGTGCCGGGCTACCCGCTGTCTAAAATATCGCTTAGAGTGCCTGGAGCTAAGGTCAATAAAATTGCCGATGGCCGTTATGAGCTTACAGTAACTGATAAAGCTGCAAAAAAATTAACCGCCTATACCGATGCTACCAACAATAAAGGAAGAACCAGCACAGTGAACATTGTGGAATTAAAAGTAAAACTACCGCCACCACCTGAGTGCCTGATTAATGGTGTAAAAAATGACACCCTAAGCCTGAATATATTCAATACGCATGCTGAGCTTAATATTCAGGCTCCAGACAGTGATTTTGCAGCCAGTTATGATCTGGTAAAGTATTCAGCAACCTTGTTAAAAACCAGTAAACAATGCATTGGGCCAATAGAATGTAACAACCCCAAACTTGCAGCGAATGAACAATTAGCTGAATTACTAAAACAGGCAGAAAGTGGGGATAGAATTTATATTACTGATGTTATAGTAAATAGCGGTGGGAGCAAAAATATGGAGGCTATGCCGGTTACTGTGGTCTTGAGATGAGCCGAAACATTTTTAGATTTCCTCAAAAAATAGGGCGATTAAGTGAAGCGGTCAGTACCTTTTTTCGCGGTCAGACCGCTGGAATGGCTTTTATTACGCTAAATTATTTTTATTAGCTTGTATGAACGTTGATTTCATAATACTTAGGTAAAACAACTGCCACTATCACAAATTGCAGTAAATTTACATTAACATTAAGCAAGGCTGATTTATACTTAGAAATACGATGGGTAAGCTAATATCCTTAATTATTTTCCTCGCATCAGCTTTATTACAAGGCACAAACTTACATGCCCAAAAGCTTTATGGGAAAGTTGTCAACATGGATACCATACTCTCCAAAGCCACCCTGAAAGCCTACCAAAACGAAATATTGAAAGGGCAGACAATAACAGACAGTACTGGCTATTATTCATTAGACCTTGTGGATACCGGTTACTATCGAATGGTTATCTGTTACCTGAACAAATCGGACACTTTCGGAATCCACACGGTTAATTTGCAATTTGTAAATCAGGAGCGAAAATTCCCTGATCACATTTCATTCTTCATCGGTGAAGCTAAACATATGGAATGGAGTGAATTTACTTTTTGTCCGTGTCCACAATCTACATTTGACATTGACGAACCCGGAACCCGCACTTTCTATTACGATGATATAAACCATATGCCCCACTAAAATGAACCGCCCCAAACCCATACAAATCCATATCCCCCAACCTTGCTCACAAAACTGGGATGAAATGACTTCAGTAGATCAGGGAAAGTTTTGTGCGCATTGCCAGAAAAAAGTCACTGACTTTACTGAATGGAGTGATGCAGCTCTATATAATTTCTTTTCGAAAAATACCGATCATGTCTGCGGCAGATTTTTATCATCGCAAGTCAACAGAATTATAAATATACCTTATCAACCAAATAGCCAGCTTTACCGCATTGCTGTAGCGCTGGGACTGACTATTATGTTTGTAGGTTCACCTGAGGTACGAGCGCAGAACAGGCCTCCATTAATAGAACAGAATTCACTGTTAAAAAAGGTGGATAATTCAGCCGGAAATCAATCTGGCGGCCTTTACGGGAGAGTTTTTGATGAAAAGAAAGAACCAATTATATCAGCGGTAGTTCAGGTATTCGAAGATGGAATATTGAAAGGTGGAACTGTTACTGATTATGATGGTAACTTCTTAATTAAGCCATTAGAGTCTGGCAATTATAATGTGTCAGTTATTTATTCAGGGTATGATAGCTCAACTGTGAATAATGTTACTATAGGAACTGATTCAATTAATCTGAATTTCTATTTAAAAAGATCAAAATGCAATTTATTTATAATTGGCGCATTATCATCTGAATTTAAAGTACCTCTTGTGGACAAAAATGACCCGGATAAAAAAACCATAGACCGCTCTAATTTAAACCATATCCCCCACTAAAATAAGGCTCCCACCGCATCACTTATCACTTATCACT
>CAIVEH010000181.1 GCA_903904855.1 uncultured Bacteroidota bacterium
CAAACTGGCTTCATAACGACTGGCTGTGGCTGGTATTAATGAGCCTGTGCTGTACTGTTTGGGCTCAGTCGCTGGCACTGAGTGCTCTGAAAAAACTCACTTCGTTTACCGTAACACTATCCGTAAACCTGAAGCCGGTCTATGGTATCCTATTGGCTTTCCTGTTTTATAATGAGAATCGCGAAATCATTTTCAACAAAGGCACCAAAAACCACTATTAATAGGGATCATAAAATGAAAATATAAGTGAAACTTTGTGACAAAATAATAACCAACTGCAAAGACATTATAAATAGGCTATTATATTATTATCCAGGTGAAGTTCATTGATTGAATAGGCATAAAATTGAGGTAGTTGGAAACTTCTTTTTTCTACTGAGCAACATTGAAAAGGTATGATTTCTGGATAAGTAACCGATTTTGTTTGAGTTAAGGGCCTTCCCGTATTCTTACGGGAGGGCTTGTTTTTAAGGATTTTATTTGTTGCTCACTGCATTAAATATTGTTTAATGAATTCCAGATACCTTATTTCGATTGATGACGATCCTTTAAATAATCTCATAATCAATATCTTAATTGAAAAGTTTTTCCCGGAAATCAAACTTAATTGTTTTACAAATTCAATTGATGGCTTGGCTCATATCATTTCATTAATACCAAATGAGGAAATTAAGGCTACCATTTTATTAGATGTAATAATGCCGCCCTTTTCCTGCTGGGATCTGCTTGAAAAATTAGGCAAATATTCCTCTCAAATAAAAAAGAATTTCAGAATATTCCTGATATCAGCTACCATAGATCCAGGTGTAATTGGTAAAGCAAATACTACCGAATTAATTACAGGCTTTATTGAAAAACCACTTTCAAAGTCAAAAATCGAGCATATTCTTAGTACCGAATTTTAATGCCTGCCCCTCATATTCTATTTGCATTGCTGCAATGTTCTATGCTACTTCATTATACCACATCCATCACTTTTGTATATGTACATAGCCCAAAATAATACATTAATCAGCAGGATATAATTATCCATTTTTATTATGCGGTTTACTATGGTATAAAACCTCTTATGCCTTTTTGACGGTGCGTTTTTTAATAGAATTGGGCTATATGGCCTGAAGGGATAGAATGAGATAATATCCATTCTCTTACTTTTAGCATACTGGTAAATATAATGATAAAGATAGCTTGATAATAGAAATACTAAACTAAGTGACATAAAGATCAAAACAGAAATAATTTTAGTTCAACAATTAATGTGGCATCTCACCTTGCACATGTCAAATTAACATATTTTTTTAACCAGGCTACATACTGGCTCTTGCTAAGAGTATATTTAGATGTAAAATTACAATGGACTAATAAAACAAAAATACCTAATGTTAGTAGCTGAATAAAAATAATACCATATCATATGTTTGAAGCTAGGATACCACTGATAATACATGCCAACACAACTTGGCAATAACAGGATTAAATAGTCTTGACAACGGCGGGTACAATAAACAATCCATTGATTGGAAAATCCCCTTTTTAAGATATTGCTGGCAAGTACTCTAAATACCGAATTTAGCTTTGAATTCCTGCAAATTTTTTACATTGTTCTTTATATAAATGCATTTCATATGCCTTATAACTTTATACTGGGGAAGAAACATCTTGTTAGCTATTTCTGCACTGCTTAAATCCTTAAGCAATAAGTTAAACACTTCCCGCTCAGCTCCGGTCAGCTTTGCACCCGATTTTTCCGAGTACATTTCTTCAAAAGAATCATTAACAAGGTGCAGAAACCGGGTTACAACATCTGGTGCAAGGTAACTGCCGTGTATACCTATGTGATCAAGTATATGCTCAAGTTCATCCATCTTGAATGGTTTATACAGAAACGCAGAAGCCCCTTTCTGCAACGATTGCAACAGCATGGATTTATCCTTATCGCCTGTAATTATTATAATACTTGTATCTGGTAGTAATTTCTTTATATGCAATATTCTGTCAACAATATTTGAATCAAATAAATGAAGATCCAGCAGCAAATAGTCTGGTACAATTTCTAAACGTTTAGTAACTAAATCTCCAAATATTGCGGAGCTGAAGGTTACTTTATAGGAGCCCGATAAATCAAAATAAGCTACTATACTGTCCCTTAAAGCATCATTATCTTCTAAAATTGCTATCGATTTCAAAGTTAAGTTTCAAAAGCCATTTAATAATCTGTTTATTTAGCTTCCTATTACATATTCACAAAAATTGCTCTTACTATTTTTTAAAACCACCAGATACAACGAATTTTATAATCTTTTCATCAATATGCATGGTAAATTCAAATCCTAACTTTCGGCACAGCTCTTTACATATAAACAAGCCAATACCCAAACTATTCATAGACAGATCGTTATGGAATTTCGTAAAAGGCCTAATATCATTCATGTCAAAATTTACCCCTCCCACAATACCGTTTGAAATGCAAAATTCAAATTCATGATCCTTATTGGTTAATTTTATTTTCACTCCAGCATCAATGGTCCCGTATTTTACCGAATTATCGATTAGCTCAGTCAAAATCACATTCATATACTCACTCTCCCCTTTACATCCTGTTATCTGATCTACCAGGCTTTCAATTTTTATAGAATCCTTTGTTCTGAATTTATTATAATATACCAGAATCTGATCCAGTAATTCAGATAAACTATAGTCTTCCTGCCATTTGTCCGAAGTTTTAAACCTGTTTTCGGCCAGTGTAGAATATATCAGCAAATTCCTGGTATTTCTGAGCATCCTGAAACTGGCTTTAAATATCGCACCTATTGTTTCAGAATAACCTGGTAATACCTGTGAGCTTGTTTGTATCCCTCCGTCAATAATATGTGTCGCATTGAGAATACCATTCAGTGGAGTAAGAAATTCCTGTTTAAAACCGGCATTGAGTATCCCCAGCCATTTTTCACTCGATTCATTTTCCAGAAAAACTTTTGTTTTTCCTGCTTATTTCCAGCCTTGATTTTATAGTATCCAGTAATACCTTGCTCTTGAATGGTTTCGTCAGGTAATCATCTGCTCCCTCATTCATACCGGTCCTGATATCCTGTTCATCGCTATAGGCCGAAAGAAAAACAAATGGGAGCCTGAAGAGAATTTTACTGTTTCTTACTATCTTAAGTATTTCATACCCATTTATATCAGGTAGATTAATATCGCATATTACCAGTTCCACATGTTCTGCATCTTTAGCTAGTATCCTCAACCCATCTGTCCCGTTTTCAGTTATCAGAGGATCAAAATTATTTAATTCAAGCATTAACTTGATGGCAGAACTTAATTCCCTTTCATCTTCAATTACTAGTATTTTTGGTTTCTGCATCTTTTTGTTTTTTAGGCACTGAAATAATGAATGTCGTTCCTTCATTCAATATACTCCTGAAACTAAGTTTTCCACCATGTTTCTTAACTACATAATCTACTATCATTAGGCCCAGACCAGTCCCCTGTATTACACCAACGTTTGAGGCCCTGTAAAACGATTCGAATAAATGTTGTTCTTCATCCTTTGGAATTCCTATACCAAAATCCTGCACCTCCAGGTAAATATGATCTAGATCCTCTCTTGCAATCAGCACAGGTTCTCGTTTCCCCATCGAATACTTAAATGCATTACTAACTAAATTTATAATCGCCAGCTTCATCAGTTCTTTATCAAACGGAAATATAACCGTATCAAGCGAACATTTTATATCCAGAAACCGGCCATCCATATAAGGATAAAAATAATTCCCTTTTAGCTCATCCAGGAATCTATACATATTATTATTTATTGCATTTAATTCAACATTTCCTGCCTCAATCCGGCTTATCATCAGCAGTTGATCCAGTATTGCCGTCATATGAATCACTTCCCTTTCTATCCTGCTCGTTATTTTAGAAGTGTCAAATGATTCTGGTACATCTGTACCAGCTTCACCAATCATTTCCAGTATATCAGCATTTGCCTGAATTATTGCTAATGGTGTTCTGAGTTCATGCGATGTTATCCTTATAAACCTTGACTTCGATATATTCAGATTCTTTTCTTTTTCTATAATTTCATTAAGATTTTTCTCCCTGTTTATTATGGCAGTTACATCTGTTATCCGGAATACTACTGCAGCATCCGATTCTCTGATGGCGGATGTCATAGTATAGTCAACAATCTTTTCATTTTCCTTGCCACCATTCAATCGGAACATCCCGAATTGCGGATTTCCGGTTGCTTTTAAAAGGCTGATTTTCTGTCTTATCCGCACCAATTCATCTATAGGCAGCATATCAAAGAAATTCAGCGGAACAGTATCATATGGATTATGCTCTATATCCATAATTTTCAGGAATGAATCATTATAAAGGGTGATGCTTCCATCATGAAAAAATCTGAATACACCATCATTAATGATTTCCATAAGATTTCTGATTCGCTGTTCCTGTACTTCAGCAAAAATTTCTTTTTCTTTCTGTTCGGTTATGTCTGTGCCATAAGTAATAACCTGGCCTACATTTCCATCAATATTTAAAGAAGGATAAAACACGCGCAAAATATACCTTGTTTTCCCATTCACATTGGTATTTTCCTCCACTAATTTTACAGGATTCTTGCTGGACAACGCTTCATAAAAAACATCATTTCTTGCTATATTAAGTAATGCAATGGCATTATCTCTTCTGATGTTTAATTCATTATTACCTGCCTGCAACCATTCTTTCAGTTCCTCAGTTTCTTCAGCATGTTTATTTACAAACTGGCTATTACCATCCGGCCCGATAATTGCTATATCCGCCGGAATCTCATTCAGTATATTTTCATAAAACTCTTTTTGTTCCCGCAACTTAGTCTCAGCCTTTATCTGTTCGCTTACATCCCTAACTTTCCATACACGGCCTGTAAACTGTCCATTTACATATATCGGGATAAAATCCCTGCTTAATATCAATCCGCTCTCCATATGAATTACCTCGTCCACAACCATTTCATTATTCTGAACCAATTCCTGCACGCTATTTATTCCCTCCGAAAGGCGCAAAGGCAGATCCGGATTGCTAAAATAATTCTGATATTGTGCTGCTATGCCTGACAAATCAAGACCTATTAACTCTTCAGGTGTCATAACGATACCAAACAGATCACAAAACGCCTTGTTGACTAATACCACTTTTCTGTTCTGGTCTTCCACCAATACACCTCCATTCAGGTTCGTTACCAGTGTAGAAAGCCTTTTATTAGTTATTTGGAGTTCTGCTGTTAATTTTATTCTTTCAGTCTGTTCTTTAAATTGCCACAAAAATCCCTCTGATAAACTATCAATGCCAATAGGTATAAAATCTCTGAGAAAAATTTTTCCATCAACCATCTCTAGCGGCTCATCGAGCAATTTGACATTATTGGCTTTCAATTCTATAATCCGATTTCCAAACTTCTCAAAATCCAAAAATAATTCCTTCAACTGCTCCCTGGTATTCGCTGTTTTTTTACCTATAAGATCTTCTGGTTGCAATGCAGGGTTAAGCATTTTAGTAAAATACCTGTTGCAGTATAATATAGTGCCATCACTACCTTCAAACAAAATACCGGTTTCCAGGCAATTGATAAGTGTATAAAACCTTTCTGATAATTTTTGCAGTTTAGATTGCAACTTCATTTTTTCAGATACATCGCGGTGCTGCCACAAATGACCAATAGTCTGGCCATTTTCACTAACAGGTATAAAATCCCGCCTTATTATTCGACCATCTTCCAATATCCATTGTTCATCAAGCACCGGTACTTTCATTCTTATTATTTCATCCGTTCTTGAATTAATTTCACCAGTAAAAACCCTTGCAAATTGGGTGAGCTTCCTTTTTCCGTTTTCCCCAATAAAGTCTGCTGGGCTAAGTTGGGCGCCGAACATGTCACAAAAGGCCTGGTTGACATATAAAATTTTGTTTTCGGTATTGGCATCAGTATAAAGTATGCCATAATTTAAATTGCTTGTAAGCGTTTTGAGCAATTCAGTTGTATATTTTAATTCATTAATGTCTGAAATGGTGCCAACGGACAACACTCCTTTACCGCCATTCCATTCTGTTATTTTCCCATGGGTAACAAAATACCGGTATATACCATCTTTACACATCAACCGGTGTTCATGAACGAATACTGGATTATCAGGGCCTAGTAAAGGTTTGATATTGGTAACAAAATTCGCCCAATCTGCCGGGTGCATAGCGCTATACCAGTCTTTTGATTTAAATTCATCAATATCGCCATATCTGAGCAATTTTTTAAATTGAGCCGAAAAAAACATTGTTCCTTTCTCTATATTCCTCGACCAGGCAGCATGTCCGCCACTCTCAATAGCAAGGTCCCACAAATCCCTGCTCAGATTAATTTCTGCCTGCTTTTTCTTGATTTCAGTTATATCCTCCAGTACCGAAAACCGTCCAGTAAGTTCTCCCAGGTCATTTATAAGTGGATGCACCACTGCCCTGAACCAGAAAGTAGTATTTTCTTTGGTATAACCTATATTTTCGAAAGTGAACGGTTTCTTGCTTTTTACATTCTGGTCAACGAAATACTCCGGAACGTAGACCGATAATTTACCGTATAGCACCTGTCGGGGCCTTTTACCAATCACTTCCTGCATACTATAACCTGTGGTATGCTCAAATGCCTGGTTCACCCATTCTATACAGCCTTCATTATCTGTCAGCAATATTCCATTCACATTTTCCCTTGCAATCTTTGCAATTTTATCAAGATCCTCTGAATTTTCAGGCGGTAAGCTGGCACCTAAAAACACATGCGCACTTTCCCTTTTATAATATCTTGATGTTTCAACAGATGGACTGCAAATGAATAAATACTCTTCTATATCCGGTAAATAATGAAACTTTCCCGACAAAATAATCATTCTGTCATCCAGGCTCACTAATTCTATGCAGAAACCTACACAATCCGAAAGTAAATCTAAAGAAAACCCGGTATGTTCTCGCTCAATAATCTTAAAATGATCGGTAAGAGAATCATCTGCTCTGAGATGGCATAATTTATCTAATCCATTGCTTACGGAAGAAATTTTCATTTCCTTGTTAACCATCAGGTAAAAAGGAAAAAAATCATTTAATTGCTGCTCATTAAATGCAACAGTTTTGCCCATCATAGTAAAAAAATTATTTGAGTCTGCGCGATTAGTTCATATTGCTGATTACTTTTATGAGTTTTTCGTAAATAAAAGGCTTCTCAAAATACCCGATAACAAGTTTAGTACTGATTTTCGATTCCTGTGTTATCTGAATGAACTCACTTTTTGATGTGCATGAATTTACTATAACTTTTAAGTTATCAAATGCCGGATCTCTATTCATAAAATCTAAAAATCCATATCCATCCATTACAGGCATGTTCAGATCGAGGGTAATGTGTGTAATATCGCTATTCGCTTTCAGCATATCTATTGCCTTTACTCCATTGATTGCTGTTAGCGTTTTCAAGTCCGCTTGTTTTAATATCTGTTCCAGTACACACATTGTCATGAAATCATCTTCAACAATAAGTACCACGGGTAATTTTTCACTCGACACCTCAGTATGCATAAAATGATTTGATTTAAACGTATTTTGAAAGTAATTCAATTTTAGACTTTACATCCACCTTAAGGTAAAGATTTTTCAAATGGTGGTTCACCGTATGGAATGAAATATTCAGCAGACAGGCCATCTCCTTATAGGTATGCCCTTTCTTTATCAAAGTCAGTAGTTCTGTTTCCCTCTTTGTGAGTTCATGTACACCCAGAAATTTTAATTCGGGTGTCTTTTCGTTTTTTGAAGAATTGATTAATGACAGCAATTTGGTAAGCACTTCAGGCTCCAGGAAACTGCCTGTTTCGTGTACCTGCTCTATTACATTATTTAAGGCTGTTGTTTTGAATGGTTTATAAATATAAGAGCTTGCACCATTTTCAAACGCTTTGAGTAAAAAATCTTTGTCGGCGTCACCGGTCATTATTATTATTTGCGAATCACGATGCCTAGATTTAAGATCTGCAATTAAATTAACGCCTATTGCATCTGGCAAATGAATATCCAATAATATGAAATCGGGTGATTTTACGAAAACGTGCTGCACAAATTCTTTATAGCTCCCTACCGAACAAATAATTTCATATTTGCCAATTAATTCACAATAGGCTTCAATACTATGCCTCAGGTTTATATTGTCTTCAAGAACTGCAATGCTAAGCATCTCTATTTAAATTTTTCTAAGTACATTATCGTAGCAAAGTTAGGAATATTCAACTCCTGCCTTATCCCTAATTGTAGTAATTTTCGTTTTACACATATGTTATACAACAATTATTAGTACCAAATAAAACAGAATGTTGGGTTTTGTATTTTTAGATAACAGCTATAAACATATTCATTTACTTTCAAGCATTTTCAGCAAAATTATTTTGCATAAATTTCTTAACCGAAATACAACTGCCTGGCTCCATCAAATTTATAGTGTTCATTCAGTTTCAGTGGTTTTCGGTATGTTTACAGCATGAAGAAAGCTTTAATTCAAATGCACGTTGCGGTGCTGCTATGGGGCTTTACCGGGGTTCTGGGCCGGGCCATATCGCTCGATGCTCCTGTGCTGGTGTGGTACCGCATGTTGCTCACTGCTGTATTTATGGCTGTGATACTCACCTACCGCAGCCAATGGGTTAAGGTAGAAAAGCGG
>CAIVEH010000182.1 GCA_903904855.1 uncultured Bacteroidota bacterium
ACCGTGGTATTATCATTATTATCACTCCCCTTGATGACCAGAGGAATATGTCACTGGAAAAATAAGTTATAATGAAGTTCACAACCTATCAGATCGGGGACAATATTATAATGCCGATGGAATTCCCTCGAACGAAAATGTTTATAAACCAGTGCAATTTGTGTTCAGGTAGATAGTATTTAAGTATGCTGTAAATGCGAGGTTTTTGATAGAGTAGGGTACCGGAGTGCTGGGTGAAGCATCACAAAATTAGCATCCAGGTGTCTAATCCAAAAAATCAAAAAACTGCCATGTAATTGGAAAAGACCTTTATAAAGGAAATATTGTAAATGTCCTTACGTCTGCCTAATTTTGTACTAATAAACGATTTGAAAAATCATGAAAGACATACTTTTATCCGTACCAGAGCAACATTATCCGTTTATTATTAAACTGGTGCGTAGTTTTGATTATGTAACGGTAAAAGAAACCAATGAAGAGCAGCCACCAACAAAGAAGGAGTTTATGGATGGCTTACGTGAAGCAATTGAAGAAGTAAAACTTATAAAAGCAGGGAAAAAGAAAGGTAAACCTTTTCAACAACTACTTGATGAGCTTTGAGGTCATATCTGTTGATTTCTTTGAAAAACAGGCGAAACGCCTTATTAAAAAATATCCTTCCCTTAAAAAAGAACTGGAGCAGCTAAAAACGGTTCTGGCTGATTCACCTGAAACTGGGACACCTTTAGGTGGTGGCTGCTACAAAATACGATTGGCAATTGCTTCTAAAAACAAAGGTAAATCTGGTGGTGCGAGGATTATAACAAATGTCTATGTATCTGGTGAAACCGTTTTTCTTCTTGCAATTTATGATAAGGCAGAACAACAAAATATAGCGCAAAGGGAGTTGAATGAGTTATTGAAATTGCTACCCGATTAGAGTTGATGAAAAAACGCATGCCTTAATAGTCGGAAGTAGAATTATACCTGATTTTCTCTACAATTCTATTTATTAGCAGTATTTTCTTTTCCATAGGATGATTTTTGTATTATTGAATATTGAGAAATAAATATAAAATATTTATTGTATTTTGTATTCTTTCTTATCCTCTTTAAAAAGGAATGCGGGAACTATTTTGGGTAAAACGTTCCATTTACACCAATAATAATGAACTTGTTATAAAAATAAGTTTAGATCCAGATCTGTTTGGTTTTATAGATATCCCGGTTTCAAAAAGAATTTCAGTTACAAATCTTAAAAGCCATGCTAAACTTGAGGTAAATTATTTATCTGAAGAGAGGAACAACTACTTTTTTATAGATACTATTATTAGACAAAAAAGGCTCCGCCTAGTTGATGAATTTGCCGGAATGAATACCTACAATTATGAAAATCTAGAACTTGTAGGAGATAATTGCTTCATTGAATACGGTGGATGCGGTGGTTTTTGTTGTGATAGTTTGAAAAGCCTAGGAATACCTGATCTGGTTTATGATCCAAAGGGGTTTCATAAACCAAGATGAAAGTGGCTGATATTGTTTTATTCTAATGCCTTTTTATTTTTGAATACCACTCTATAGCCTTGATATTATCCTGAGGTACGCCCCTGCCATCTTCATAGAGTTTGCCTATGCGGTCCATGGCTTTTTCATTACCTCTTTCTGCCGCGCGGAGATACCACTCCATAGCTTTTTTGTAATCCTTATAGGTACCTAGACCCTCTTCATATAACATGCCCATGTATAGCATGGAGGTAGGATAATTTACAATAACGGCTTTTTCGAACCACTTGAATGCCAGTGTATAATCTACTTTAACCCCATCGCCTGCCATATATGCGAGCCCAACATTGTTCATAGCCAGTCCAATGCCTTTTTCAGCTGCTTTAAGGTTCCAGTACAAGGCTTTTTCATAGTCTTGCGGTACACCTCTGCCATAATAATAGATAACTCCCATGTGGGTCATTCCATCAACATATCCGTTTTCGGCAGCTTTCAGAAACCACTTTGCTGCAACAGTATTATCCTTTGGTCCTTCGTACTCACCTTTTTCGTAGAACTGTACTCCAAGATTGTACATGGCATTTACATTGCCGGCATTGGCTGCTTTATTGGTCCATTCAGTAAATAAAGACATATCTGGCGTGGTCCACCAGCCATTATAATAGGCAGTTGCAATTGCCAGCATAGCGTATTTGTTACCTTTTTCAGCTTCTTTTTTGAAGCGCTCAAAGGTTTTCAATACATCGATACTCTTGAATTTCTTCAAACTATCAAACTGACTTAAAGAGGTAGCCAGAGATTGCAACATACCCAATGAAACGTAGCCGCCATCTTCGGCAATGCCTTCACCCATTATATGTTCTTTTCCGAATTCTGCAGCTTTCAGGTACCATTCCAATGCTTTTTCATAGTTGGCAGTCCGCCCGAGGCCGGCTTCATACATAACACCTAAGGAAACAAAGGCCTTGGTTACTCCTTTTTTAGATGCATGAATGAAGAGTTTTTCAGCCTTATCGTAGTCTATAGGGACACAATTACCCACGAGGTAAAGAGCACCAAGGTTGAGCATACAGCTGCTATCGCCTTTATCAATTGCCATAGTGTAGTAATGTAAGGCCTTGTAACAGTCTTTGGGTACGGTTTCCTCACCTTTTGCATACATATCGGCCAGGTATCCCATAGCTTCAATATTGCCATCGGCAGCCAATTTTGTATAATTCGCAATTTCTTCGGGTGAAGTGTATTGGGCAGAAACATTAAAGAATAGCAGGAGCAGGGCCAGGCTAAGAACGTTTTTTTTCATACAATTCAGATAAAAGCGGGCTTAAATTTAATAGGATTCCATTGAAACGGGATTATTTTTTTTGTCTGAACAAGGATAATTAAACGGAATGGAGGAGAGATTTTTTAGACTAATAAGCACTTAATTTAGGTTGAATCCGGATTTTTAGGTTGGCAAAACAAAGAAAACAGCTTAAAATCAAACAAAATACTGTCCGTAGTTATAAATATCAGTTTTTTTACAAAAAAATAACCTACCTTTGCAACCCTCTTTAAAAGTTGCTACATCATTTACAGGCAATACTTTAAAGGGTTGCAAAATATAGTTTAGAAAATCTCGAAAATTATTTTGCTGAATCAAAACAAACAACTACCTTTGCAGTCCCAAATTTTGAGGGTATAAGTGAAGGGTGGCATGGAATCTGGGTTAATAAGGTTTAAGTTTTGAGAAAAGTAGTTATTTTCAAGTATAGATAGCATTATCTCGTTGGATAAGGTTTAAGTTTTTAGAAAAGAAGTTATTTTCAAGTATAAATAGTATGTCACAGCGTATCAGAATAAAGCTAAAATCTTACGACCACAACCTGGTTGACAAATCAGCGGATAAGATCGTCAAGACGGTGCGCAATACAGGAGCAGTGGTTACAGGCCCTATTCCTTTGCCTACTGAGAAGAAGATATTTACCGTATTGCGTTCACCGCACGTAAACAAGAAGAGCCGTGAGCAGTTTCAGTTATGTACGCACAAGCGTCTGCTGGATATCTACACATCTTCATCACGTACAGTTGATGCATTGTCAAAATTGGATTTGCCAAGCGGAGTAGAAGTAGAGATAAAAGCGTAACAGCCCTTTGGGGAATTTGGAATTTAGTGTTTGGAATTTATTTCCGGCAGTTCTTTAAAAAAATTGAAAATCAGTCTAATCCCGGACCACACATAGGACCCGGGCGCTGGACTAAAATACTCTCTTAATTTTCGGTTTTGGCCGGGAGTGGGGAGAGTGATATAAAAAATGTAATATGAAAGGTATTATTGGTAAAAAAATCGGTATGACCAGCATTTTTGAACCTAATGGCAAGCAAACAGCTTGTACCATTATCGAAGCTGGCCCTTGTGTGGTTACTCAAAAGAAAACCGTGGATACCGACGGTTATGATTCTCTGCAGATCGCGTTCGGCGAAGCAAAAGAAAAGAATACGCCTAAGGCGCTCATTAATCACTTCGCTAAGTCATCCTCGACTCCTAAAAGCGTTGTAAAAGAAATCCGCAATTGTTCTATTGATAAGCAGGTTGGTGAAAACATCACTTGTGAAATATTTACCGAAGGTGAAAAGGTAAGCGTTATCGGCACCACCAAGGGTAAAGGTTTCCAGGGTGTTGTCAGGCGTCATGGTTTCAGTGGGGTGGGTGAAGCAACCCATGGCCAGCATGACCGTAGCCGCGCACCAGGTTCTGTAGGTGGTTCATCTTATCCCAGCCGTGTATTTAAAGGTATGCGGATGGGTGGCCGTATGGGAGCCGACCGCGTAAAGATCAAGGCACTCCGCGTTGTGAAAATATTCCCACAGGAAAATTATATACTAATCAGCGGTTCTGTTCCAGGACATAACGGATCTATTGTTTTAATTCAGAATTAATTTTAGTCATGCAAGTTGACGTTTTAAATACTAAAGGCGAAAAGACAGGACGTTCGGTAGAACTTCCGGAAGATATTTTCAATGTTGAGCCAAACGATCATTGTATTTACCTCGCAGTAAAACAATATCTCGCCGCTCAGCGCCAGGGCACGCACAAAACCAAGACCCGTGCTGAAGTGCATGGTTCTTCCAAGAAGCTGCACAAGCAGAAAGGTACAGGTGGCAGCCGTAAGGGTAACATCCGTAATCCTTTGTACAAGGGTGGTGGTACTGTGAATGGCCCGTTGCCACACGGTTATGCTTTCAAACTTAACCGTAAGGTAAAAGACCTCGCAAAAATATCTGCACTGGTTTATAAAGCCCGCGAAAACAGGATTGTGGTTGTGGAAGACCTGAAACTTCAGGCACCTAAAACCAGCGATTTTGCAACAATGCTCGAAGCATTACGTGGCGATAACAGGAAGACTATGGTAGTTCTGCCAGAGCACGACAGCAATGTTTACCTCAGTGGCCGTAACTTATCAAACCACCAGACTGTGGCTTTAAGCGACCTGAATACCTACGATCTGACACATACACAGATTGTTATATTCACCGAAAGCGCTGCAAAGATGTTCAGCGAAGAAGAAGTGGAAGTAGTTGAAGCATAGTTTTAGTAGGAATCTGGTTGAGTAAATTATAATGTAAATAATAATCTTTAGACTAAGTACTAAAGACTAAATACTAAAAATAATAAAAATGAAACTATCTGAAGTATTGGTGAGGCCGGTGATTACCGAAAAGGTAAATCTGCAGATGGAGCGCAATGGCCGCTATACATTCGTAGTAGGCAAACACGCCAATAAGCTGGAAATTAAAAAAGCAGTGGAAGAATTTTACGGTGTAAAAGTTGCTGATGTAAATACACTGGTTGTTCCGGCCAAAAGCAAGACCCGCTTTACTAAAGCTGGTTTGCTTGCAGGACGTAAGCCATCTTACAAGAAAGCAATTATTACGCTGAATGAAGGAGAAACTATTGATTTGTTTGCTTAAGTAGCCCAGCTCCTGTACAGGAGGGAGGTAAGGTTTAAATAGGTTAGTAATAAAAGTTAAAGACTCTTTGGTAAGCCCCTTTAGGGGTTGGGGTTAAAAATAAATAAAATGGCATTACGTAAATATAAACCGGTTACAGCCGGAACACGTTGGAGAATAGGTAACGCTTATGCGGAAATTACCACTAACGAGCCTGAAAAGAGCCTGCTGGAACACCAGAAAAGTACTGGTGGTCGTAACTTCCAGGGTCGTAGGGCAATGCGTTATATGGGTGGTGGCAATAAGACTCAGTATCGTCTTATTGACTTCAAACGCAATAAGAGTGATATTAAAGGTACAGTAAAGAGCATTGAATATGATCCCAACCGTACTGCTTTTATCGCATTGCTGCATTATTCTGATGGTGAAAAACGTTACATCATTGCCCCACAGGGTCTTCAGGTTGGTACTGTAGTAGTAAGCGGTGCTGCTGTTGCTCCTGAAGTTGGTAATGCTTTATTATTAAAGAATATGCCTCTTGGTACTGTTGTTCACAACATTGAATTGCAGCCAGGTAAAGGTGGTGCACTTGCCCGTTCAGCAGGTACCTACGCTCAGCTTAATGCAAAAGAAGAAAAATATTGTGTTCTGAAAATGCCAAGTGGTGAGCTCCGTAAAGTACTGAGCACATGTATGGCAACAGTAGGAATCGTATCCAACAGCGATCATGCGCTCCAGTCAATGGGTAAAGCAGGCCGTAACCGTTGGAAAGGTATTCGTCCACGTAACAGAGGTGTTGCAATGAACCCAGTAGATCATCCGATGGGTGGTGGTGAAGGACGTTCATCAGGAGGTCATCCACGTAGCCGTAAAGGTAAATATGCTAAGGGTGAAGTTACACGTAATACACACAAGGCATCGAATAAGTTAATTATTCAGCGCCGGAACGGTAAGAAATTAAGTGGCAGGTTCCATTAGTAGTTCTTCCCCCAGGGGATAGTGATTGAGAAGATAAATAATAATAAAAGCCTGGAAATCAGGTTTGGAAAAAAAAAATAAAAAGTCAGGAAAATGGCTCGTTCAATAAAAAAAGGACCTTATGTAGATGCTAACCTTGAAAAAAAGGTATTGGCTGTAAGTGAGGGCAAAGCTAAAAAAGGTGTACTGAAGACCTGGAGTCGCCGGAGTACAATTACTCCTGATTTCGTAGGACAGACATTTGCGGTGCACAATGGTAACAAGTTTATTCCTGTATACGTTACGGAATATATGGTGGGCCATAAATTAGGTGAGTTTTCACCAACACGTAACTTCAAGGGCCATAGCGGTCAGAAGTAACCTCCAACCCTGGTAGGGGAGAAGGAACAGAAGTAAAAGGTAAATAATATAATTTAGGATACTCCGGTGATGCCCCTTTAGGGGTTTGGGGTTAAAAAATCAAAAAAATGGAAGCCGTTGCCCGTTTAAGAAATTATCCAACCTCTCCTCGTAAGATGCGCCTTCTGGCAGATCTTATCCGTGGTAAGGAAGTGGAAGAGGCGCTGAATATTCTGAAATTCAGCACAAAAGATCCGTCAGTACCGCTGGAAAAGCTGTTATTGAGCGCTGTTGCCAACTGGAGAGTGAAAAATGAAGGTAATGATGTGGCAGAAGCAGGATTGTTTGTCAAAACAATATTTGTAGATGGTGGCCGCGTGTTGAAGCGGATGCGTCCGGCTCCACAGGGCAGGGCATACAGAGTGCGCAAGCGCAGCAACCACATCACCTTATTTGTGGACAGCCGGAATGCAGTAACTGAAAAAGCAAACACAGAAAACGAAAAAGTTCAAGCTTAATATATAAAGTAATGGGTCAAAAATGTAATCCTATAGGTAACAGGTTGGGCATCATCCGCGGATGGGACTCAATGTGGTATGGCGAAAAAAGGGACTTCGGCCAGAAACTGGTTGAAGACCACAAGATCCGCAACTACCTCAATGCACGTATCAACAAAGGCGGTATTTCGCGTATTGTTATAGAGCGCACATTGGGCAAGCTGATCGTTACTATTCATACTTCTAAGCCTGGTATCATCATAGGTAAGGGTGGAACAGAAGTTGATCGTATCAAGGAAGAGCTGAAGAAGCTTACCAAGAAGGAAGATGTGCAGATCAACATTATGGAGATCCGTCGTCCTGAACTGGATGCCATGATTGTGGGTGAAACAATTGCCCGCCAGATTGAAGGCCGTGTTAGTTACAAACGTGCAATCAAAATGGCAATATCCACAGCAATGCGGATGGGTGCAGAAGGAATTAAAATTAAAGCAGGTGGTCGTCTTAACGGTTCTGAAATAGCCCGTTCTGAAGAATTCAAACAAGGACGTACTCCTTTGCATACTTTCCGTATGGATATTGATTACGCTTCCACTTATGCCATGACTGTTTATGGTAAAATTGGTTTGAAAATCTGGGTTTGTAAAGGTGAGGTTCTGGGTAAGCGTGAGCTGAATCCTAATTTCTCTGCCAATTCTGATAGCCGTGGTAACCGTCCTGCTGGTGGTTTTGCCGGTGGCGAAGGAGGAGGCCCACGTGGTGATCGTGACCGTGATCGCGGTGGTGATCGTGGCGACCGCAGAGGCGGTGGTGAAAGAGGTGGTGGCGGCGGTGATCGCAGAGGCGGCGGCGGTGCAGGTCGTGGAGGCTCAGGTGGCGGTACCGGTGGTGGCCGTACAGGTGGCGGACAACGCCAGGGTGGTGGTGCCCAGGGTGGACGCAGATAATACTATTGTTTTAGAATACTTTAATAAATATTGTAACAATGTTACAACCAAAAAAATCAAAACACAGGAAAGCGCATAAAGGAAGAATCAGAGGTAACGCTCAGAGAGGCGCTATGATATCATTCGGTTCATTCGGCTTGAAAGCTATGGAACCAAAATGGATCAATAACCGCCAGATTGAAGCAGCCCGCCAGGCATTAACCCGCCACATGAAACGTGAGGGTAATGTATGGATCCGGATATTTCCTGATAAGCCAATTACCCGCAAGCCTGCTGAAGTGCGTATGGGTAAAGGTAAGGGTAGCCTTGAATTCTGGGCAGCAGTTGTTAAGCCAGGTCTGATCATGTTTGAACTGGATGGTGTACCAATGAAGGTAGCTCAGGAAGCATTATTGCTGGCTGCACAGAAATTGCCAATCAGGACGAAGTTTGTTGTTCGTCACGATTACGCAGGTGAATAATCCCCCGGCCCCTGAAGGGGTAGTGAAACAAAAAGTAATAGAGTAAAAAAATATAAAATGGCAAAAGCACAAAAGGCGAAAGTTGATGACTACCGTTCGCTGGAAAATGAAGCGCTGAATGAAAAGATTCTGGACGAGGAGATGCGCCTGAAAAAGACGAAGTTCAGCCATGCGGTAAATCCGATAGAGAACCCGCTATCAATCAAGACACAGCGCCGTGCAATTGCGCGCCTGAAAACGGAACAGCGTAAAAGAACATTAGGTTTCTGATAAAGTAATATTTTATGACGATGACGATTGAAAGAAAAAGCAGGAAAACCCGTATCGGGATAGTAAGCAGCAACAAGATGACTAAAACCATCACCGTTACTGTTGAAAGGAAGGTAAAGCACCCGATGTATGGTAAATTCCTGAAAAAATCATCAAGCTTCCATGCTCATGATGAGGCCAACAATGCCGGTATTGGCGATGTGGTACGCATTATGGAAACTCGCCCGCTGAGTAAAACAAAGCGCTGGCGCCTGGTAGAAATTATTGAAAAAGCTAAGTAACCATTTAAGATGATACAACAAGAATCCCGGCTCAATGTAGCCGACAACAGCGGAGCTAAAGAGGTACTTTGCATACGTGTGCTGGGCAACTCGGGACAAGATTACGCAGGTATCGGTGATAAAATCGTTGTAACTGTTAAGGACGCGCTCCCAGGTGGTGGTGTCAAGAAGGGCACTGTTTCCAAAGCGGTTATTGTCCGCACAAAAAACAAGTTGCGCCGCAAGGATGGCTCATACATCAATTTTGATGATAATGCCGTTGTGCTGCTCAATAATGCCGATGATCCACGCGGTACCCGTATATTCGGCCCGGTTGCCCGTGAACTGCGTGATAAAGGTTACATGAAAATTGTTTCCCTTGCTCCGGAAGTATTGTAAAAATTAGTGTACCTTTGCAGCCCCTTAGAAAATAAGGAGCCTGAGAAGACAAAAAAGTAAAAATGAAAAAGAGATTTAAACCGAAGTTCAATATTAAAAAAGGCGACAACGTGGTGGTTATTGCCGGTGATGATAAAAACCGCACTGAGCCACGTGAAGTGCTGTCTGTGGATCCGTCTGAAGGCAAGGTACTGGTTAAGGATGTTAACCTGGTTACCAAGCATCTGAAGCCCAACGCCCAGAATCCGCAAGGAGGTATTGTTAAGGAAGAAGCTCCGATACACATCTCTAATGTGATGCTGTGGGATGCTAAATCCAAGGCTCCGGCTCGTGTTAAGCGCAGCCGTACTGAAACAGGTTTTGTTCGTGTATCTAAAACATCAGGGGAGGTAATCAAGTAATGGCAACGGCAAAAACACCGGCAACTAAAGGGCCGGCAACTACAAAAGATAAAAACCCTAAAAAAGGGTCAACCAGTTCGGTAGAAGGTGGTAACCAGGCTGCATTGCCTGCTTCCTACAAGCCAAGGTTGCAGAGTAAGTACAGGGAACAGGTAATTCCTGCACTGATGAAGAAGTTTGGATACAAATCTGTTATGGAGTGCCCAAGACTGGTAAAGATATGTCTGAACCAGGGTGTGAAAGGATCAACTTCTGATAAGAAGATGATTGATGATGCAGTAGCAGAAATGACAATTATTTCAGGTCAGAGAGCTATTGCCACTATGTCTAAAAAGGACATATCTAACTTTAAGCTTCGTAAGAACATGCCGATCGGCTGTCGCGTTACACTCAGGCATGTAAAGATGTATGAATTCCTGGATCGTTTTGTTTCTGTATCACTTCCCCGTGTACGTGACTTTAAAGGTATCAGCGAAAAATCATTTGATGGCCGTGGTAATTATACTATGGGAATCAATGAGCAGATCATCTACCCTGAAATTAACATTGACAAGATTACCCGTTTGAGTGGTATGGACATCACTTTTGTAACTACTGCCAAGACAAACGAAGAGGCTTATGAGTTACTGAAGGAAATGGGAATGCCGTTTACCAATATGGAGAAAACAGGTAAGTAATTAAAGTTGTAAGTCTAAAGTAGAAAGTCTAAAGTTGTTTCGAAAGAACTTACTTTGAAAATATAAATTTAAAAACGTCTTTAGACTAAATACTAAAGACTACAGACTAAAAAAAATATGGCAAAAGAATCAGTAAAAGCCCGCCAGCGTAAACGCGAACACATGGTTGCAAAGTATGCCGCAAAACGTGCAGCACTTAAAGCAGCTGGAGATTTCGCCGGTTTAGATAAGCTTCCAAAGAACTCCTCTGCAGTACGCCTGAGGAACCGTTGTCAGCTTACAGGCCGTCCAAGAGGATATCTCCGGTATTTCGGTGTATGCCGCCTTGTATTCCGTGATATGGCACTGGATGGCAAAATACCAGGTGTTCGTAAAGCAAGCTGGTAAACCCTGGTTGCTAGACTGCCCCGGGCAGTCAATTAAGGAAACGTTGCAAAGTCAGGGGCATCAGTCGCCTGATACTAGTGACAAATATTAATTTTAAAAACTCAATTGTAAAAATGGTAACAGATCCAGTAGCAGATTATCTGACCCGTATCCGTAACGCACAGATGGCCCGTCATCGCATTGTTGAAATACCAGCTTCCAATGTAAAGAAGCGCATTACCGAAATACTTTACGAAAAAGGGTACATACTGAAGTATAAATTTGAAGATGATAATAAACAAGGTCTTATTAAGATAGCTCTGAAATATGATGCTCAGACTAAAGATCCTGCTATTAAATCTTTAGAGCGTATCAGCCGTCCTGGATTACGTCAGTATGCAAAACCTGCTGATATCCGCCGGGTACAGAATGGATTGGGTATTGCAATTGTTTCAACTTCTAAAGGTTTAATGACCGATAAGGAAGCCCGTACACAGAATGTTGGCGGTGAAGTAATGTGTAATATTTACTAAATAATACAAATATGGTTATTGGCAGATTTGCAAATAACCATTTTAATAATAAGGCCGAGAATTTAAGTTCTCTATACGGTAACTGAACACGGCTTGTAATTTTTGAATTTTAACTGTTGAATTAAATTTATTATGTCTCGTATAGGTAAAAAACCAATAACATTAGTAAAAGGAGTTACTGCTTCAGTTTCTTCGGCTAATGAGTTGAAAGTAAAAGGTCCTAAAGGCGAATTGAGCCAGGCCATTGATCGCGATATTACTATCAAAATAGATGGCGATCAGCTGTTAGTTGAGCGTCCTACTGATCAGATCCGTCACCGTGCTTTGCATGGCTTGTATCGTTCACTTATTGCCAACATGGTAACAGGTGTAACTACCGGGTTTAAAAGAGAACTGGAACTTGTCGGTGTGGGTTATCGTGCTGCAGTTACCGGCCAGACAATTGATCTGGCTTTAGGTTTTTCGCATAATATCATTTTCGAATTGCCTAAAGAAATCAAGGCTTCTGCAACCGCTGAAAAAGGACAGAATCCAAGAATTATTCTTGAATCAAACGATAAGCAATTACTGGGTGCCGTTGCTGCAAAATTGAGGAGCCTGCGTAAACCAGAGCCTTACAAGGGTAAAGGGGTTCGCTACTCAACTGAAACAGTTCGTCGTAAGGCTGGTAAGTCGGCTGGTAAATAAGTGATAGGTTGATAAGTTGATAGGTTGATAGTTTTCAGCAGATTAGTATAAAAATAGAAAAGTAACTCCGGTAGCCTTCTTATAAAAAGAAGAGCCCGTAAAACTGAGATAAAATGTCACAAGACGCAAAAGTAATCCGTCGCCAGAAATTACGCTGGCGTATACGCACAAAACTCCATGGTACTGCACCGAAGCCACGTTTATCTGTGTTTCGCAGTAACAGCGATATTTATGTGCAGTTAATAGACGACAAAAATGGTGTAACACTGGCAGCTGCAAGTTCACGTGAAAAGGATATTGCTGCTCTGGGTGGAAACAAAGTTGCCAAATCTTTGAACGTAGGCAAGTCAATCGCTCAGAAAGCAAAAGCAGCCGGGATTGATACATGTGTATTTGATCGTGGCGGTTACCTGTATCATGGCCGTGTTAAGGCTGTAGCTGATGGCGCCCGTGAAGGTGGATTGAAATTCTAATTAACAGCTTCACCTGAATAGGGTAGGGCTCATTGAAAAATAATAAAAACAAACCTGCAATAACTATCCGTAATGGCAGGCCAATAAAAAAATAAAATGGCGAATTCACAAATCAGTCGCGTAAAAGGGGGAGACCTGGAACTGCATGAAAAAGTAGTGGCTATCAATCGTGTGGTAAAAACTACCAAAGGCGGACGTGCTTTCAGCTTTTCTGCTCTTGTAGTGGTAGGCAATGGTGCAGGTGTTGTTGGTCACGGTCTCGGTAAAGCAAAAGAAGTTCAGGAAGCTATTACCAAAGGTATTGATGATGCTAAGAAAAACCTCATCAAGGTTCCTGTAATGCATGGTACTATTCCTCATGAGCAGTTGGCTAAAGAGGGCGCTGCTAAGGTGATGATCAGGCCAGCTGCACATGGTACCGGTGTAATAGCAGGAGGCAGTATGCGTGCCGTTCTTGAAGCTGCCGGTATTACCGATGTACTTTCCAAATCATTGGGATCTGCTAATCCGCACAATGTGGTTAAGGCTACATTTACTGCATTAAGTATGCTGCGCGAGCCAATCAAGGTGGCAAAAGACCGCAACATCAGCCTGAAGAAAGTGTTTAACGGATAGTCAGGATTTTATTGAATAACCGGGTTATAATAACTAATTAATACGCCCCATAGGAATCCAGAGTTTAACTAAGATTAAGAGCTAAATAGTAGGTTCCCCTTTAGGGGTTCAGGGGTTAAAATTGAATTGATATGTCAAAGATAAAAATAACACAGGTAAAAAGCGGAATTGACCGCATGGCGCGCCAGAAACGGACTTTAAAAGCTCTGGGCCTGCGCAATGTGCTCCATACTGTGGAAGTTGAAGCAACTCCA
This sequence comes from uncultured Bacteroidota bacterium, assembly GCA_903904855.1. GTDB lineage: Bacteria > Bacteroidota > Bacteroidia > Chitinophagales > Chitinophagaceae > Nemorincola. The sequence continues at coordinate 13,570 of CAIVEH010000182.1, forward strand.
CAAATTCTTGGTATGGTTAATGCAGTGCATCACCTGGTAAAAGTTGAAGATGGCAATGGCCGCATTTTAACTCAGTCCCATATCTCAAGCGGTACTAAAATCGGTTAATTAGCCAAAAGAAGGATTATATTATCTAACTAATTTGCGAGCGGTTACAAATTCCGCGCAAGTTCAAAAATTGTAAATAATGCAACTGCACAATCTGAAACCTGCAGAAGGTTCAACAAAAAAAGGTAAGCGTATCGGTCGTGGTGAAGGTAGTGGTCACGGCGGAACTGCTACAAAAGGTAACAAAGGCCAGCAGGCCCGTACCGGATATCAGTCCAAAAGAGGTCATGAAGGTGGCCAGATGCCAATTCAGCGCCGTATGCCTAAGCGCGGATTTATTAATCCATTCCGTGTTGAGTACAAAGTATTTAATCTTAGTCAGCTAGATCAGCTCATCGAAAAATATGAGTTGAAAGAATTTACTCCTGATTTATTGTATATCAATGGTTTAATCAACCGTACTGATCTCGTTAAGATACTCGGTACCGGTGAATTTAAAACCGCTATACCATTTAAAGTAAATGCAGCAAGTGCAAAAGCTAAAGAAGCTATAGCCGCTGCAGGTGCAACTTTGGAGATTCTTTAGCATAAACGGGCGCATTTTTTGGTAAAATGCGCCTTTTATCGTTTATTCGCATTTCATTTTTGATTAACAACAGTTCCTGTGAAGAAATTTATTGATAAACTTAAGAATATCTGGAGCATTGACGAACTTCGTAAGCGGATTCTATACACCATTACTTTGGTGTTGGTATATCGCGTAGGTTGTTACGTTGCCCTGCCAGGAATCAACCCTTCACGCCTCAGCGACTCAAATGGTCCCGGCGGTATTCTCGGTATTTTGAACATGTTTGCCGGCGGAGCTTTCAGCCGTGCATCTATTTTTGCGTTGGGAGTAATGCCCTACATCTCCGCATCTATCTTTATGCAGCTTGCCGGTATCGTTATACCACAGGTTGCCAAAATGCAGAAGGAAGACAGTGGCCGCAGGAAGATCAATCAGTATACCCGTTATCTTACAGTAATAGTAACTGCTTTCCAGGCTAGCGCTTATGTTGCTTATCTGCGTTCAGGTACTTATCAGGCAGCTCTTGCACCCGACTACAGCCCTTATATGTTCTGGTTGAGCACAATAGTTGTTCTTACAGCAGGTACTTTGTTTGTAATGTGGCTGGGTGAAAGAATTACTGAGCGTGGAATTGGTAATGGTACTTCACTTATCATCATGGTTGGTATCCTTGCACGTTTCCCTCACTCAATATTTCAGGAATTCGGCGCTAAGAACTTAGGTGGTGGCGGTGGTCTTTTGATCTTCCTTATTGAGTTGGCTATACTTATCGCAGTTATCATTGGTCTTATATTGCTCACTCAGGGTGTTCGTAAGATACCATTGAATTATGCCCGTCGTATTATCGGCAGCACCAATGCAGCTAAAGAAGTTAGTGGCGCACGTGATTTCATTCCGTTGAAAGTAAATTCAGCTGGAGTAATGCCTATCATCTTTGCTCAGGCAATGATGTTTATTCCTACCATTTTCACAAGTTTTGCAACCAACGAAAAGGCAGCAGGTTTTGTACATTCATTATCTGATCCCCGCTCTTTGTGGTACAACCTTATCTATGCAATAATGGTTATCTTATTCACCTATTTCTATACGGCGTTGATTTTCAACCCAACTGAAATGGCTGATAACCTGAAACGTAATAACAGCTTTATACCAGGTGTTAAACCAGGTGAGCCAACTGCCAACTACATTGCAACTATTATGGACCGTATCACACTGCCAGGCGCATGTTTCCTTGCACTTGCGGGTATACTTCCAGGTCTTGCTACTTTATTAGGCGTTACTAGTGGCTTCGCTTCATTCTTCGGCGGTACTTCTATGCTGATTGGTGTTGGTGTTATTCTTGATACATTGCAGCAGGTTGAAAGCTATTTGCTCATGAACCATTACGATGGTCTTATGAAAACAGGCCGCATCACTGGCCGTACAGCAGTAGCTCCTACCCGTGCATCAGCTTAAATTTATTAATGGGAATTTGGATTTTGAAATCCGGATTCCCTTTATTTTTTCTTCTTGTAGTTTATTTACTCCGGACTTTTAATTAATTAATGATACACATAAGGACTAAAGAAGAGATTGAACTGATACGTAAAAGCGCATTAATGGTTTCTGCCACCTTAACCGAGGTGGCAAAATTTTTAAAACCCGGTATCAATACGCTTTCTATTGATGTAATGGCTGAACAGTTCATCAGGGATAATGGTGGTGTTCCGTCATTTAAAGGATATCATGGATTCCCATTCTCATTGTGTATTTCAGTTAATGAAGTTGTTGTTCATGGTTTCCCCGGAAAATATGAACTGAAGGACGGTGATATCATTTCGGTAGATTGCGGTTTTTATAAAAATAGCTATCACGGCGACTCAGCCTATACTTTTGCTATAGGTAACGTGAAACCCGAAGTACTTAAGTTATTAAAGGTAACCAAGGAATCTGTTTTCAGGGGAGTAGCACAGGCAAAAGAACACAACAGGGTGGGCGATATTGCCTATGCAGTTGAGAACTTTACCTCAAGAGAAAATGGCTATGGAGTAGTAAAAGAACTCGTTGGTCATGGTGTGGGTAAAGAACTGCACGAAGATCCCCAGGTGCCTAATTATGGTAAGAGAGGTGATGGTAAGAAACTAAAGGAAGGTATGGTGCTGGCTATCGAACCAATGATCAATCTTGGAACCAGGGAAGTTTATACCTTGGATGATGGATGGACCGTAGTAACCAAAGACAAGAAGCCATCAGCGCATTTTGAGCATACTACAGCTGTAAGAAGAAACAGCGGTGAAGCATTATCCAGCTTCTCGGTTATTGAAGCCGCGGAAGTTGCAAATGCCGAATTGAATACCAGCTATTTCAACAACCCGGTAGTTGCAGCAGTAGTCTGAAGACAATCATTGAATAAATATAAACCACGATGGTTACCAAAGAAATATTCGAACAGGCTGTTGCTGATAGCAAACAACTGACATCCCGCCCCGATAATAATACTTTACTGATGCTCTACAGCCTTTATAAACAAGCCACAGAGGGCGATGTAACAGGCGATGGCCCAACCAATCCGTTTGATTTCGTAGCCAAGGCAAAACATAATGCCTGGGAAAAACTCAGAGGCACTACTGCCGATGTTGCCATGGCTCAGTATGTGGAGATAGTTGAGAAACTGAAGAAATAAGACATTTATTTTTGATAGTATCTATTCCCCTAACTTTACAGTACAATTATGCACTTATGAAATGGTTGTCTGTACTTATTGTTCTGCTTATGTGCACTGGTTATATAGCGCTGGCTTTTGAAATGAAAACCATTAACCCCAAGTATTATACCCATGTTATTGAAGCAGTTTTATTTTCTTTGATAGTTATGGGATGGTTTATCAAAAAGAGTCCCTTGTTGAATAAACGTAATCCATTTCAAATCTTTAATTAATTCTTCCTGCCATTTCCATAATAACTTCTGTTGTTCTGCTGAGCATTTAAAAGTGTTTAAGGCTCCATTATATTCAACGTATATTGCAGTATGAAAACAGCTATAGTTATAGGAGCTACAGGTTTAGTTGGCCAGGAATTAGTACAACACTTGCTTAAGGATTCCCGCTTTGAAAAAGTAAAGGTTTTTGCCCGCAGAACTACAAGTCTGCAACATAATAAGCTTGAAGAATACCTGGTCAATTTTGCTGCGCCAGATACCTGGAAAAAGCTGGTAACTGGCGATGTATTGTACTCTGCTATGGGTACCACAATTGGCGTTGCCGGCAGCAAAGAAGCGCAATATAAGATTGACTATACTTATCAATACCAGACAGCCAAAATTGCTGCTCACAACGGAGTACCGGAATATGTGCTGATTTCTTCAGGAGGTGCCAGCCCCGATTCTAAAATATTCTACTCAAGGATGAAAGGTGAACTGGAACAAGCTATCAAAAAATTGCCTTTCGAAACTATACATATCATAAGGCCCGGTATGCTTGCCGGCGACCGTAAAGAGAAAAGAACAGGGGAGAAACTGATGCTGCCCATAATGAATGTACTAGGCAGTATTCCAGGTCTGGGAAGCCTGAAACCCATACAGGGCAGTGAAGTGGCACAGGCTATGATCAATGCCACATTCAGGCATGTCGTTGGCATTCTTTCTTATAGTATGGGAGAAGTATTTAAATTGGCAAAGTTGCCTACTAAATGATCTCGCTGCAATATAGATTTGACAACTTTCAAAAAGTTGTCAAATCTAATATAGTCGTACAATCTAGCTCTTTATCGCAGCAATACCCGGCAACTCCTTCCCTTCAAAATACTCCAGCATTGCGCCGCCACCGGTAGATACATAACTGACCTGATCGGCCAGTCCGAACTTATTTACTGCAGCTACGCTATCACCACCGCCTACTAGAGAGTAAGCCCCATTTTTAGTAGCTTCTGCCACTGCCAGGGCAATAGCCTTTGTGCCATGCTGAAACTTATCCATCTCAAACACTCCCATCGGGCCGTTCCAAAGAATGGTTTTTGAATTGCCTATTATCTTGCTGAACTGGGCTATAGCCATTTGACCAATATCAAGTCCCATCCAGCCTATAGGTATTTCGTTGCTCAGGGCTGATGAAGTATTGGCATCAGCAGCAAATTTATCAGCAGTAATACTATCGGCAGGCAGATGTATGCATACGCCTTTATCCTGTGCCTTTTTAAGCAGTGCAATGGCCATTTCCAAACGGTCATCCTCGCAAAGGGAATTACCTATCTGGCCACCCTCTGCTTTGAAGAAAGTATAGGCCATGCCCCCGCCAATGATAATGTCGGTAGCCCTGTCAAGTAGTTGTTCTATGATCAGTATCTTATCCGATACTTTGGCACCGCCTATAATGGCGGTAAATGGTTTCTGGTTATTATGCATCACCTTTTCAGCAGCAATTACCTCGCCCTCCATCAGTAGTCCGAACATCTTCTTGTCCCCGGGGAAAAACTGTGCAATAACAGCAGTAGAAGCATGAGCACGATGCGCGGTGCCGAAGGCATCATTCACATATACATCACCCAGTTTCGATAGCTTTTCAGCAAAATCTTTATCGCCTTTTTCTTCCTGCTTATAATACCTCAGGTTTTCCAGAAGCAACACCTGGCCCGGCTTCAGATCTGCTGCCTTTTTCACAGCATCATCACTGATACAATCATCGGCAAACTGTACTTCAATACCTAGTAGTTTGCCCAGATAAGGCACCACAGGTTTCAACGAAAAATCAGCCAGAGTAAGGTTTGGCTTCTTCTCAATATCCTTGAGTGGCCGGCCCCAATGGCTCATGAGTATAACACTGCCGCCATCGGCCAGTACTTTCTTAATAGTAGGTAATGCACCCCTTATACGGGTATCATCAGTAATAACGCCGTTCTTTATCGGCACATTAAAATCAACGCGTATCAGCGCTTTCTGGTTTGCGAAATTGTGTGTGGAGAATGTGGACATATTCTAAAGCAAAAAATTATAACTTAATAACAAATAATTCGTGGTCAAATAAAATTCACCAATTGAAAATCAGGTTTGGTAAAAATAATAAAACCCGCTCAATCCAAGCGGGTTTTATCAAAGTACAGATTTGTTGTTTATTACTTGATCAACCCTGCGAAATACTTAACTGTACGTACCAACTGGCTTACATAGCTCATTTCGTTATCGTACCAGCTTACGGTTTTCACCAGCTGTGCATCGCCCATAGTCATAACTTTAGTCTGGGTGGCATCAAACAGTGAACCGAATGAAGTACCAATGATATCGCTGCTCACGATCTCATCAGTATTGTAGCCAAAGCTTTCATTAGCCGCGGCCTTCATTGCTGCATTTACTTCATCAGCAGTTGTTTTCTTTGAGAGTATGACAGTCAGCTCGGTGAGTGAACCGGTAACTGTTGGTACGCGCTGTGCCGAACCATCCAGTTTGCCTTTCAGCTCAGGAAGAACCAGGCCTATTGCTTTTGCAGCGCCGGTAGAGTTAGGAACAATATTCTCAGCAGCGGCACGTGCACGGCGAAGGTCGCCCTTAGGGTGTGGTGCATCGAGTGTATTCTGATCATTGGTATAAGCATGAACAGTAAGCATAAGCCCGGTAACGATACCGAAAGAATCGTTCAGAACCTTTGCCATTGGCGCCAGGCAATTGGTAGTGCAGGATGCACAACTGATAACTGTTTCGCTGCCATCCAGAATCTGGTGGTTAACGTTGAAAACGACTGTTTTCATATCACCTGTCGCAGGTGCTGAAATTACTACACGCTTAGCGCCGGCCTTGATATGGCCTTCCGCTTTTTCTCTGTCAGTAAAGAAGCCCGTACACTCAAGTACTACATCCACGTCATGCTGTCCCCAAGGTATCTGCGATGGGTCTTTCTGGGCATAGATAGTAATGTCTTTGCCATTAACCGAGATAGAATTATCTGAATGGGTTACATTCTGTCCGAAACGTCCCTGTGCGGTGTCATATTTCAGCAGATGAGCCAATACGTTTGGCTTGGTAAGATCATTGATTGCTACTACTTCAATGCCTTCCATATTGTATATCTGGCGGAAAGCAAGACGGCCGATACGGCCAAAGCCATTGATGGCGACTTTTACTGTATTCATTTTTGGAGATTAATTAAAGAACGTTTTAAAAAGTGGCGCAAAGGTACGGAAATTCAAAATTCAAAAGTGAAAAATTAAGTTTTGTAATAAGAAAAAAATAATTTGAACTCTATCGCGATTGACCTGATAACTCTTATAGCTCTGAAAGAGCGAAATATCATAGCCGGGGGTGAAGCCACAGTACAATTATTTAATTTCACATGCCCTGAAAGGGCGAAATAGGTTTACTGACATCCTTAAGTAGTGACATAGATTTGAACACCTTAATGCAGAATCGCTTCAGGATGTAATCAATGTATCCCCCTTGCATCAAGCGCCTTTTGGTAAGCATGGGCATTTTTCAACTGTTCATCATAGGTTGAGGCAAAATTGGAGTACCCACTGAAATCTTCTTTGGCACAGAAATATAGATAGGTGGTATTGGGTGCTTGCAATACCGCCTCTACCGAACTAACTGCCGGTGTACAGATAGGTCCTGGTGGCAGACCAGTATACATATAGGTATTATAAGGCGAACTGTTTTGCAGCATCGGCCCCGTAATTCTCTGTATTGTAAAATCACCTACTGCATATTTTACGGTTGGGTCGGCCTGTAGTTTCATTCCTTTATCCAAACGGTTAAGGTAAACACTGGCAATATTGGGTTTGTCGGCATTTATGTTGGTTTCTTCATCTACAACAGAGGCAAGTATGACAGCCTTTGCAGGTGTCAATCCATGAGTCCTTGCGGCCTGCTTGTGTGCATCGTCCCAGAATCTTACATAATTATCGGCTATCTTTTTAAATACCTTATCTGCGCTGGTGTTCCATTTGAAAAAATAGGTGTTGGGGATCACAGCACACATTACTGTATTTGTATCCAGGTTATACTTTGCCAACAGCACCCGGTCATTCAGCATTTCGCGCAGTGCATTTGAATCAGCCTCCAGGTTTGTGCTTATAAGGTGGATAAAATCATTTTTTGTACGTAATTTATTAATGATCAGGTTTACCTGAACCTGCTTTCCCGACCGCAGCATGCGCACCATACCGAAATTGCTCATACCGCCACTGATCTTATACTTGCCGGGGTGAACATGCTCAGGTAGTTTTACTGACCGAGCCAGCAATTCAAAGCTGAGCATATCCGATACAAATCCACCTTCTCTGAGGTCACTTTTCAGTTTATCATAGTCTGAACCCGTATGAACATAAAGATATTCGCCCTGGGTAAACGTACCGGTATTGGGTGCAAATACTTTATATATTGCCAGCAAAACAACGATTAGTAAAATGATACCCGTGATACGGAGTTTGTTCGATTTTTTCTTTTTTGCTGCCATGCCGCGAATTTAGTCCATAAGTCGATAGGTTGATTTTTTGACTGGTTAAAAGTCATTGGTAATTAATTGAGTTCTTTTTCTGATTGCATTTAAGTTCAGTATTCTTGAAATTACCAGGTTTAATAGGTTGTTAAATTCATTGGTTTCGTAATTTTACATTAAACCCCGCGTTCTGTTGTAGTCTATATTTCAAACGAAATTTTATTTGTATGAAAGCAAAACATTTTTCTTCAATTGCTGTTCTCCTGCTAACTGGCAGCCTGGTGCTTACTTCCTGCTATCAGCGCGATAATTATAATCAAGGGCCTTATAACGGAAATAATAACCATCACGGCAACAACAATAACACAGGGGCTTTCAACTATATCTTCGATGAAGAATTTAATGGGTCAGACAATTATGGCTGGAATTTTGCTGATCCCGCCGATTCTGCCTACGCTACAATTACCGGAGGTTCTTATGAATATGTAGACTACAGTGCCTTATTATCAAACATGGCGGTGGTAAACACCAGTGCCCTGACTTCTCAGGATTTTACAGTTACAACCCGCATCAAATCCAATAAAATCATGGGTCTTATTTTCGGCGCTTCTAACACAGATAATGGCTATGCTTTTTATGTAGATACAGCAGGCAATTATTCATTGTATAAAGAAGGAACTGGCTCAGTGGCTTCAACAGTGATTATTCCCTCAACGCAGGATACCCTGTATGCCTCTAAGAATAACTGGAATACCCTTGAGCTCGACCAGATCAATAATACCTGGACAGGCTACATCAATGGCACAATGATCTTCAATATTGCTGCGCAGCCATTGAGTGGGGCCCAGTTTGGTTTTAAAGTTTTGCCGGGCACAACAGGCTTTGCCGATTACATTGTGGTAAAGAGCTATTGAGGAAATCACATCTGCCTGCTGGTTAATAATGGGCTTACGAGTTCAGTTTTTTAATCACCTTTTCCACCCGTTTTTTCTTTGAATCCTTTTCTACATCAGGCATTCTGTCCGTCAGGGTTCTGATGAATTTAGTTTTGTTGTCTGGATCTATTACAGGGATGGCCTGTTCGGCATACATAGGCACCTGATTTGATGGACAATCCTGCAGCAATTCTATAAAAAGGGAAAATGCATCAAGATGGTATTTTTCTACAGAACTCAGTTTGATCAATATCCCTGCACAATGATCCTTGGTGATAACTGAACCTTTATCAGCAATGGCTATGATCTTACCCAAAGAATTAAAAACCAGGTCGGCATTTTCAATAGTTATCAGGTCCAGCGCCGTCATAGCACCCCATTGCATCCGGTTGTTTTTGCTGTCCAGAAGTTGTATGAAAGCCTTGGCATAACCAGATATCAGTTTGGGATTGATCTCACCCGCCTCATAAAGCACTTTGATGCAATCGCTTTGAACAGCTTTATTATTCAGGTTGGCAACAAGTTCTTTAATGGCCTCTGTATTATTATCAGCAGCAATCTGCCTGGCCAGTATTTTATTGGGTTCTGTTCCCCTGAAATTCAATGAGGATGCTAAGTGATCTAATATAGACATTATTAAGGTTGTGTTTAAATCAGGTTGTAATTATGATACTGCGTAAGGACAAAAAAGTGATTTTTTCGAATGTGATCCTTGTGTCCTTTCTTTCGTAATTTAATGATCTTGTGTGCTTTGTGTTATCCCTCGTGCGTTTGTGGTTAAATTTATTAAAACAATTTATCGCTTATTCCTGCACCAGCAGGTTCTCGGCAAATATCCTCGAAACAGTAGCCATCTGGTCTTTCCCGATCCGGATGATTATAGAATTATCGAACGCGATCTTTTCGACTAAAGTAACCCGGGAGCCAATACCTATATCCAGTCTTTTCAGGTATTGCAAAAAGCTGGTACTGGTATCTTTTACAGCCACTACCCGGCAATCTTTACCTTCATCAATATCTGCCAGTATCGTTCTGAAACTTGAAGCCGTCTCCCCGTTCGACTTAGGAATCGGATCGCCATGCGGGTCATATTGGGGGTAACCCAGAAATTTATCCAGTTTATCGGCCAGGCCTTCTCCCTGCACATGTTCCAGTTGTTCCGCTATTTCGTGCACCTCATCCCAGCCATAGCCCAGTTTCTCTACCAGCATCACTTCCCAAAGCCGGTGCTTCCGCACAATCTGAACAGCAATATTTCGGCCTGTATCAGTCAGTTTTACCCCCTTGCTTTTTTCATAAAGCAGGTATTTTTTATCTGCCAGTTTCTTGATCATGTCCACCACCGATGCGGGATTATTGCTCAGTGCTTCAGATATTGCTGTAGGGGTTATCTTTTTCAGGCCCTGCTTGTCCAGATGATAAATGATCTTGAGGTAGTTTTCTTCAGAGAGTGTTTGCATAATTCTTACGGGTAAACCATAAAGATAAACGATAGAATACTAATAAAAAAATAATTAGCCTTGCCTAATAATTTTAATTTGCCGTATAAAATTATTTATCTAAGTTTGCACAATAATTCTTTTTAGAATTGATTAGTACTTATGCCCGAACTACTGGAAAAAATAGAACACATTAAAATCAAAGCGTCCAGTTTGCATTGGGCCAGAAAAAACAACAATAACTCCCTGTCCGAAGTTTTCTCGAGCATAAACGTCCCCAAAAATGCCGGTTTCTGGAAAAAACTGCTGGCATTTGCCGGTCCGGGCCTGATGGTCTCGGTAGGGTATATGGACCCCGGCAACTGGGCTACCGATATTGCCGGTGGGGCGCAGTTTGGCTATACTTTATTGTCCGTAATTCTTATATCCAATTTCTTCGCCATCATCCTTCAATACCTTGCCCTTAAGCTGGGAATAGTTACCGAGCGCGACCTTGCCCAAGCTTGTCGTGATGAGTACAAACCCTGGCTCAGCTTTAGCCTGTGGGTGCTGTGCGAAATAGCCATTGCCGCCTGCGACCTGGCCGAAGTTATTGGCGCCGCACTGGCAATAAACCTGCTCTTTCATATACCCCTCACCTGGGGTGTGCTCATTACTGCGTGTGATGTATTAATTATCCTGTTTTTCCAGTACAAGGGTTTTCGATTTATAGAGGCTGTGGTGGCAGCGCTTATCTTCGTTATCCTTGCCTGTTTTGGATACGAAATTCTGGCATCTCACCCCGGCTTTTTACCTATAGCCAAAGGCTTGCTGCCCAGCCAGCAAATTGTGTTCAACCCCTCGATGCTGTACATTGCCATTGGCATATTGGGCGCTACTGTTATGCCCCATAACCTCTACCTGCACTCCAGCATTGTGCAGACCCGCAACTATGAGCGCAACGATACTGGCAAGAAAATGGCTATTAAGTTTGCCACAATCGATAGCACAGTTTCATTATTGCTAGCCTTTTTTATCAATGCTGCCATTCTTATACTGGCAGGGTCGGTATTTCACACATCCGGGCACAAAGAGGTTGCCGATATTACTGTAGCCTACAAGTTGCTCGATCCGTTGCTGGGCGTAACTATAGCCAGCACTCTCTTTGCCATAGCCCTTCTTGCCTCTGGCCAGAACTCCACAATAACAGGTACCCTTGCCGGCCAGATAGTTATGGAAGGCTTCCTGAACATAAAGCTCAAGCCCTGGCTCCGCAGGCTCATCACCAGGCTCATAGCCATCATACCAGCATTCATCGTAACCTTTATGTTTGGCGAAAAAGGTATCGCCAGTCTGCTCATTCTCAGCCAGGTTATCCTCTCCATGCAGCTCAGCTTTGCTGTTATCCCCCTGGTACTGTTTACCAACGACAAACGGAAAATGGGGCAGTTTGCAAATAGTTCCTTTACAAAAGGGCTGGTATGGGTTGTGGCGGGGATTATTCTGGTGCTGAATATTTATTTGCTGTGGAGTACTTTCAGAGGTGTTTGATCGCATTTGTTTTATTTTTAATTTAGCCCTGCAAAACGTCACAGAAGCGCAATATTTACCATAAGCAATCATTGCAGTCTATTAAATTTGGCTATTCCAGTTATTGCACCAATATTTGCGCTAGCACTTTATAAAAAGAGTAACAAACAATAGACCACAAAAAACACAACTATATGAGAAAAATAATTTCATTTATGCACATATCGCTCGGGTTTTGTGGCAGGGCCAAATGGCGAAATGAACTGGATTAAGGTGGATGAAGAAATTTTTGATCATGTAGGTAAGCGGATAAGTGAAACTAATACTGCAATGTATGGGCGAAAAACTTATGATATGATGGAAGGTTACTGGCCTACTGCAGCCGACCAGCCGAACGCCAGCAAGCACGATATTGAACATTCTCAATGGTATAGCAAAGCCCACAAAATTGTTTTATCAAAAACATTTAAAGAAACGGGCCTGGCAAATACAACAATCATCCGCGACAATCTTTTAGACCGTATAAATGAAATAAAACAACAGCCTGGTAGTGAAATTGCGCTTTTTGGCAGCCCGACAGCTACGCATTCTCTTATGCAACTTGGCATGATTGATGGCTACTGGCTGTTTGTAAATCCAATAATTCTCGGACAAGGAATTCCATTATTTACAGGCATAAAGGACCAGGTAAAACTTAAACTGTTGACTTCCCGGCAATTTACCTGTGGGGTTACTGAGCTGAATTATATAGTGGACTAAGCATTATTCCAAAGGAGCGAAAAAAAATGCCCCACTTTAGTATTGATTATCAATACATTTAGGGTGTAAAATGTCTCATTTTCTACCTGAGTGGGTAATTATATCTGTCTTTTATATCCTACCTGGCGCGATGTACTTTTCTTTTCTACAGGAAAAAGAAAAGTACCAAAAGAAAGTCCCGCCCTTTGTTCAATCGCTCCGCGGAACAAAGGGATAGCTCTGCGACTTGTATCAGCCAGCTTTGTTCAGCAGGGTGGGGCTGGTAATTCTGGCTATGATTGCATCTATTTGGCTTTTGGTTGTTGTTTGGCTTCTGTTCTTCATGTTGATTCATCTGTTAGTCTACGCCATTATTAAGGCCCTCCCGAAAAAATCGGGACTGGCTATTATGGGCTAAACTGCAAAACTTTGTTCGGCAAATTAACTGGTTTTATTATGGATCATTTGGTTATTGGATTTCTTCTATTAAAAAGGCTTTTTGTTTGGTTATCCCATCGTCTCAAAAAA
>CAIVEH010000183.1 GCA_903904855.1 uncultured Bacteroidota bacterium
AGTGCCAGCGATTGGGCCCAAACTGTACAGCACAGGCTCATTAATACCAGCCACAGCCAGTCGTTATGAAGCCAGTTTGTGCCTGTCATGCTCGGTGAATTTGGAAAAAGCAGGGTATTGGGTACATAATATATAAGTATTGGCATCAGCAGGGTGATGAATATCCAGCCAGTGGTCATTTCATAAAATACCATAGTGCGGGCAGGGTACTTACTGGCAATTTTTTTATTGAAAACCGTGAATACCGAGCTGAGAATGGCCGCCGTTATTCCGCACGCAATACCAAGTCCGTAAAACTGCTGAAACCTGTATATAAGATAAACCCCGATGATTGCCAGTGATCCCAGTGCTACCTCCTTTGGGTCGCGTTTTCCTTTATTTACCAATGGGTCCAGAATTGAAGTAAAGATGCTGGCAGTACTCAGGCAAACTAAGGCAATAGATATATTAGCCAGCTTTATAGAGCCATAAAAAGCTACCTAATGCAAGCAGATCAGAACACCTATAAAAGCAAGCCTTATTGTGTACCGCTTTTCTACCTTAACCCATTGGCTGCGGTAGGTGAGTATCACAGCCATAAATACAGCAGTGAGCAACATGCGGTACCACACCAGCACAGGAGCATCGAGCGAGATGGCCCGGCCCAATACCCCGGTAAAGCCCCATAGCAATACCGCAAGGTGCATCTGGATTAACGCTTTCTTCATGCTGTAAACATACCGAAAACCCCTGAAACTGAATGAATCCCATAAATTTGATGGAGCGAGGCTGTTGTATTTTGACTAAGAATTTTAAGCCGAAATTATATATCTAAAATCCAAAGTGTTGGCTGTCCTATCTGTTCCCGCTGATTTCACTTCAAACCTGGAGTCGTTTTCATAAATCTTGTAGCAGTTGCACTCCTCATTCTATTAACTGTGCAAACAAAAAGGATTTTCATTTGATCAGAATATTAAGTTGATTTTCAAACGGCAACAATTATCAATTAACCTTCTTCCCACTAACCCAAGTCCCCACAACCTTGCTCCCAAAAACCGCACTATCCGCCACAGTCATTAAATCCCTATCCATAATCACAAAATCTGCCTTCTTGCCCAGCTCAATGCTCCCTACTTCTTTCTCCAGAAAATCAGCCTTGGCAGCCCATATAGTTATGCCTCTTAGTGTCTGTTCACGTGTTAGAGCATTCTCCATATGAAAACCACCTACAGGAAATGCCTTGGCATCTTTACGGAAAACAGCAGCATAAAATGTCTTTACCGGAGAGATATCTTCTACCGGGAAATCAGTACCCAGAGGTAGCCATCCGTTTTGTTCCAGCAGGCGTTTATAGGCATAGCCACCCTTCAGTCTTTCTTCACCAATTCGGTCTTTGGCCCAGTACATATCACTTGTGGCATGGGTAGGTTGCACAGAGGGTACTATTGATGCTGCACCAAATAAATGAAAGTCATTTTCATTTACCACCTGTGCATGTTCTATTCGCCAACGCTTATCGTTTTTGCCTTTCAGATATTTATTGTAAACATTGATAATCATCCTGTTGCCGCTGTCACCTATAGCATGAGTGCAAAGTTGAAATTTCGTATTGATGAGCATCTGTGCCAGAGAGTCGAAGTGACTTTGAGCGCTAAGCAGAAAGCCATTCCATCCCGGTTTGTCAAGGTAAGGAGCCAGCAGGCAGGCGCCGCGGCTGCCAAGGGCGCCATCGGCATAGGCTTTGATTCCGTTTACAAAAAGCCTATCAGTTTTATAAGGTCCCAGTTTCAGGTACCGGTTATAGTTGGCCGTATCATCGCTCAGCATCACGTAGAGGCGAATTAAAAGTTTACCTTCTTGCTGCAGGGTATCAATAGCTGCCACATCAGTATACATCAGTCCGCAATCGGTAATAGTAGTCAGCCCCTGTGCAAAACAGTTTTTCTGTGCAGCAAGCAGCCATTTTTCGTAATCTGCTTTTGAAGCCGTAGGGATAATTTTCGATACCAGTTCCACTGCGTTATCCACCAATACTCCGGTTAGGTTGCCATCAATTGTTTCAATTTCGCCTCCTTCTATTTTTTGTCCGGGTTTAATCCCAGCCATTTGCAAAGCTTTGGCGTTGGCTATTGCCGCATGGCCATCTATTCGTTGTAGCAGTACCGGCTTATTTGGGAAAAGTACATTCAGCGGGGCATTATCCGGGAACTTTTTTGTAGGCCATTTATTCTGGTCCCAGCCACGGCCACGAATCCATGTTTCGCCGGGATGGCTTATTTCAAACTCTTTGACACGGTGAACTACTTCTTCCCAATCTTTGCAATCATACAAATTCACTTCAAACAGGCTTCTTCCATAGCCAAGAAAATGAGCGTGGGCATCAATAAAGCCTGGATAAATTGCTTTGCCCTGTGCATCTATTATATCTTTCGATGTGTAATTGCTCAATATATCTGCATCTTTTCCTGTTGCAATTATTTTACCATCCTTTACAGCAAAGGCTTCTGAAATGCTGAATGAGCTATCTACAGTGTATATCCTTGCATGGTGCAGGATAAGATCAACCGGCTGTTTGTTTTTGCAAGAGGTAAGTATCAGAAGTAAAATTATAATGTAAAGTGGTTGGCGCATGGTGTAAATATAGACAATTGATTCATCAGGAAGATTTGTCAACTTTCAAAAAGTTGGTAAATCTTATACTACATGGCCGCTCATTTTTGTTTGTATCCTCATTTTCATACCTTACTAACCAAAACCACAATTGAATGCTTAGAAATCTGATTATATTTCTATTATTTCTGCCCATGGTCACCATGGCTCAGCGTTTACAGCGCATTAAGGGTACAGTTGCCGATAAAGAATCAAAAATACCGCTCGTAGGGGTAAGTGTAGGAGTTACAGATCTTAATCCGCCATTAGGAGCAGTTACTGACCCCGATGGCAATTTTGTAATTGAAAACGTGCCACTTGGCAAGCACACGGTAACCATTTCCTACATAGGATACCAGAGCGCAACATTGAATGATATATTGGTTACCTCTGCCAAAGAGGTAGTGCTGCCTGTGGAACTTGAGGAGAGTGCTGTAAAAATTAAAGAAGTCGTCATCAGCCGGAAAAAAGACCATATAAATGATATGGCGCTGGTAAGTACTAAAACATTTGATGTGCAGGAAACAGAACGTTATGCAGGCAGCCGCTCAGATCCTGCCCGTATGGCATCTAACTTTGCGGGTGTGCAGGGTGGCGATGATTCCCGCAATGATATAGTCATCCGCGGCAATAGTCCGCAGGGTGTACTGTGGCGGCTGGAAGGGGTAGATATCCCTAACCCCAATCATTTCAATATCCCAGGCACAACTGGCGGCCCGGTAAGTATGCTCAACAGCAAAACGCTTGCCAACAGTGATTTTTTTATGGGCGCTTTCCCTGCTGAGTATGGCAATGGTGTAGCTGGTGTATTTGATGTGCGCCTCCGCAATGGCAACAGCGACAATTATGAATTTACAGCACAACTTGGCCTCCTGGGTACAGAGCTGGCCGCAGAAGGCCCCCTGGCAAAAAACGGTTCGTCCTTTCTCTTTACATACAGGTATTCCACTTTATCACTATTCCAGGGATTAAATATAAAAATAGGAACCACCTCTGTTCCTAATTATCAGGATGCAACATTTAAACTCCACTTCCCTATAAATAAGAAGACAGATATTTCTGTTTTTGGAATTGGTGGCCTCAGCAATATCAACCTAATAGTAAGCACACTGACATCACCTCCAAATGAACTCTATGGCGAGAGCGACCGCGACCAGTACTTCACCTCAAATACTGGTATCCTTGGAGCTTCCATAAGCCATACCATCGACAAGAATACCTTTACGAAATTTACAGTGGCTGAAACAGTCGGCGAGGTTGATGCCCATCATAATTATGTATTCCGCGATTCGACTACCTACCATTTAGATTCGTTGAAAAATATTCTCGGCTATCGGTTCATTACTTCAACAACTGTGGCTCACTGGTCTCTGAATAAGAAGCTTTCAACTAAGCAAACCCTGAAATTTGGGCTGGTAAATAACCTATACCACCTCAATCTCACCGACAGCAGCAGGCAATATCCTATTGCAGCACAGCAGTGGCTGCATCGCGAAAATTATGTTGGAAATACCGATCTGGTGCAGGCATATATCTCATATAAATACCGGCCCTCCGATCAGCTTACATTTACAGCTGGACTCCATGCCCAGTATCTAACCCATAACCAATCAAAATCGCTGGAGCCCCGCCTGGGCATGAAGTGGATCATTAATGAAAATAATGTTCTGACAGCAGGTTATGGCCTGCACAGTGAAATGATACAATTGTACCAGTATTTTGCAATTGATACCAACAAAAACATGCCTAACTATAATGTAGGGTTTACCCGCAGTCATCATTTTGTATTAGGCTACGACAAGGTAATTAGTAAAGATATCCGTCTGAAACTGGAGACCTATGCACAATACCTTTTTAATGTGCCGGTCGAGGATAGGGTAGGGTCATCCTACTCTGCATTAGACCAGGGATCGGGTTATTCTCGCGATTTTCCGGGACTGCTTAAAAACATGGGTACTGGTTATAATTATGGCTTAGAGGCATCATTGGAAAAAAGATTCAGCCATGGTTTTTATTTTTTAGTTAGTGGTTCAATATTTGACTCAAAAGCTAAGGGTAATGACGGTGTTTACCGTAATACCGATTACAACAGCCACTTTGCTTCCAATATGTTGGGTGGCTATGAAACCAAACTGGGCACTTACAGCACTTTAATAACCGGAATAAAGGTTACATATATAGGTGGTAAATTATATTCTCCACTTGACTCCTCACAATCTAAAATACTGAATGATGCAAAAGTTGTAGATAGTCAGCGAAATACGCTGCAATTCAAAAATTACTTCCGTACCGATCTGAAACTGGGTGTGCGGTTCAACTCCAAAAAGGTAACTCATGAGATAGCCCTCGACCTGGTAAATATTTTCAACACTCAGAACATACTGGATGCTACTTATAGCTATGGCCTGCAGCAACAAGGGAAAAATCCGTTTTATTATCAGTACCAGTTAGGGTTTTTACCCATATTTTATTACCGGTTGGATTTTGGGGTGAAGAGGCATGATAAGAAATAATCAGGCGGCAGTTTTCCGTTTTTTTAAATTGTCCAGGCTTTTTTGATATCTGATTTCAGCCTTAGTAAGGCTGTCAATATAATCTTCCAAATCCTTGAAATCACCTTGTTCAATGAGCCACTTAGCCTCTCTGAGTTCTTCAGGGGTTGTAATTTTATACCTATAATCTGTATATTTATTCTTCTTCTCCGTAGCCATACCTATAACAAGTTTTTATTACTGCAAATTTAGGAGTTAATATGAAAACCACCCTATATTTTATTCCATTTATTGAATTATGAGCATACCAGGTCCTGCCCCGCCATGGCTTGAAAATTTTACACGTTTTTAATAGTGTGGCAATTCCTGAAAATGATGCATCATGATCTTTGTGTTTTCTTATATGGTTATCCAATACATGATCACAAAATTGAGTTACCCATTTTATCTCCACCTTTCTGTTCCTTACCAGTATTTTGGCATTATCTGTTGACATTCGAATATGATTTATGCCAAAAAGTAATTTTGCGGCAAATCAAAATTATAAAATGTAAACAAAACATGTATTTGCAAATTTGCTCATTTTCAAATTATCTTTGATCAATGAATACCATCCTCTTCAATAAAGAAAACGGCGTTGGGTATATTACCCTCAACCGCCCCGATAAATACAACAGCTACAACCGCGAAATGGCACTGTCTTTGCAAGCCTGCCTTGATGAATGTGAATCGGATGATGAGGTTAGATGTATCTTTATTACCGGCGCTGGTAAGGGTTTCTGTTCCGGTCAGGATCTGTCGGATGCAATGAACCCGACTCCGGAAGATTTTGAGCGCATGGTTCGTGAGCATTATAATGCCACCATTTTACGTTTCCGTAATATCGAAAAGCCAATTATTGCTGCCGTAAATGGTGTGGCTGCCGGGGCAGGAGCTAATCTGGCTCTAGCCTGCGATATTGTATTGGCCTCCGAAAGCGCTTCTTTTATTCAGGCGTTCAGCAAAATAGGTTTAATACCAGATAGTGGCGGCACTTATTTCCTTCCCCGACTGGTAGGTATGCAGCGGGCAGCAGCCTTAATGATGACAGCTGATAAAGTTACCGCATCAGAAGCAGCCTCAATGGGTATGATTTATAAGTATTTTCCAGATGATGTTTTTGAAACAGAGAGCAAAAAAATGGCGGTTTATCTGGCCCAGATGCCTACCAAAGGTATTGGCCTTACTAAAAGATTGCTCAATGAAACTTATAATCACAACCTGGAAGATCAGCTGAACCGCGAAAAGGAAGTTCAGATGCTTGCAGGTGCATCCTATGATTTCAAGGAAGGGGTTCAGGCATTTCTTGAAAAGAGAAAGCCGGTTTTTAAAGGCAAATGAGATTTATAATTTTGTCATCACCATTTTGCAGCTGTAGCCACCTACACCTCCCACAGTTGATGTAAACTGGAGCGTAATAACATTATTTGAATACGTGCCAGTTGCATTGATGCCTGCTGTTCCGGTCGATGGTGAGATGGTTATAATATTCACACCGTTTATAGCGCTATCAATTCTTGCAGGAAGCGTAATGCTGGAATTATCGAAATGCGATATATCTATTGTATAGCCTCCGTTTGTGGCATCCTTTGTAACTGCGCTTTGCCAGGTAGTGTCTCCTCCCACAAATGGCACGCATCCCGACCTTACACATTTATAGGTACCAATTGCCACATCCGACCAACCGGACTGGCAAGCATTACCTGAATAACCCGTAGGGCAAACACATTTATTGGAAGTACACGTTCCACCATTCTGGCAGGTAGTAGAACCACATTTATTTTTACAACTGGAAACAACTACCGCACTGAAAACACTGATGGTAGCCAGCAGGGAAAGAAATATATAACGGAATTGGTTCAAAATCTGAAAGTTTAATTGGGCAAATATAAGTCAATATTGAAGTTGTGTAAAAGTAATTAATTACAGACCACCTTTACTTATTTGCATTTGGAGTTTAACAATTAATTGCGGAATAAGCTGGCCATTATTAATCCCCGCATAAATTTATTCAGAGAAAAAATTGATGGCTTTGAAGACTTGATTTTTACAATATGCTATATATCAACTGTTACAATTGCAACTTTGTGCCTGTGCGTGAGCGAATTGTGACCGATTATTGGTTTACATAATCGGGAAATTCTTTCTCTTGTTGCACTCAGACCCTTTTAAACCATGTTGCAATCTTTAACTTTGCACATCCGATGCAGACAACCTACACAATTGCCCTGGTGGGAAATCCGAATAGTGGTAAAAGCTCCCTGTTTAATGTGCTGACAGGTCTTAACCAGAAAGTGGGCAATTTCCCGGGTGTAACTGTTGACAAAAAAACAGGCATCGCAAAAATAGCAGACTCCCTCACAGCTCATATTATTGATCTGCCGGGAACCTATAGCCTGTACCCTAAAAGCGCTGATGAACAGGTTACTTATGAGGTGCTGCTGAACCAGAATAGCGCCGACAGACCCAAACTCATCATTGTTGTAGCCGATGCCTCTAATCTTAAACGAAACCTACTTTTCTGCAGCCAGATTACTGACCTTAAAATACCGGTGATTGTTGCACTCACCATGATGGATATTGCCCGCCAGAAGGGAATAACCATCGATATTGCCGCACTGGAAAGGCAGATGGGCGTTCCTGTAATTCCTATCAATCCCCGCAAAAACAAAGGCATAGCTCAGCTCAAGAAGTCGGTTACAGATATTTTTAATACAAATCCTTCGGTAAATGCAGATTTTATTGATCTGGTGGCAATTACCGATTCCTGGCTGCCCGAGATCAAGGACTTATGCAACCTTACCAGCAATTATGCAGCGCTGCATGTGGCCTGCAATTTCATGGAGCTAAGGCATATAAATACTGCCCAACGCATTCGCATCGCAGCTTTGCTGGGCGAGGCTAAGTTCCAGAAATCGAAGGTGCAGGCGGCAGAGATTATGCAGCGGTATAAGCGCATCAACACTATTATGCTGCAATGTGTACATGCCGATAGTCCCATGAAAAGAATGGTGGCCAGTGAGCGCATCGATAAGCTGCTGCTGCATCCGTTTTATGGCAACCTTATATTGCTGGTTGTGTTATTCCTCCTGTTTCAAAGCATTTTCTGGCTGGCCAAATACCCGATGGACTGGATAGAAGGAGCTTTTGCAATGTTTGGTAACTGGATGAATGGCCTGCTGCCTGCTGGTATGCTCACCGATCTGCTGGTAAATGGCGTGATCGCAGGCATGAGCGGAATAGCCGTTTTTGTGCCCCAGATAATGATATTGTTTGGTATGATCACAATACTGGAAGACAGTGGTTATATGGCCCGTATCAGCTTTCTTACCGACCGCATCATGCGCAGCGCCGGGCTCAATGGCCGCTCTGTGATGCCGCTCATAAGTGGTATGGCCTGTGCTGTGCCGGCTATTATGGCCGCCCGCACCATACAGAGCCGCAAAGAGCGGCTGATCACTATTATGATTACCCCGCTCATGAGCTGCAGCGCGCGATTGCCGGTTTATACTATACTCATTGCTCTGGTAATACCCAACCGCCAGTTTCTTGGCATTTTCAATCTGCAGGGGCTGGTGCTCATGGGTTTATACCTGCTGGGCTTCTTCATGGCGCTCACCGTAGCCAAAGTGATGAACTACCTTATCAAGACCACCGAACGCACTTTCTTCCTCATGGAGTTGCCGGTTTACCGGGCTCCGCGCTGGAAAAATGTAGGCATCACCATGATAGAAAAGGGCAAGATTTTCATACGCGATGTAGGTAAGGTGATTATAGTGCTGGCGCTGCTGCTATGGGGGCTGGCCACTTTCGGGCCGCCTGCCCGGATGCATGCGGTGGAGACCACATATGCCAACCTGCTGAAAGAGCACCCCGAACAGCATGTGGAAATAGAACACCGCCACGCCACCGCCAAACTGGAAAACTCATTTGCCGGTATGATGGGCCATGCCATCGAACCCATCATCCGCCCGCTGGGTTACGATTGGAAAATAGGCATTGCGCTTATCACTTCATTTGCCGCCCGCGAAGTATTTGTGGGTACTATGGCCACCCTCTATAGTGTTGGCGACAAAGAAGCCAGCAAAGAAACCCTCCGCGAGAAAATGGCCGAAGCCCGCCGCCCCGATGGTACACCCGTTTATACCCTTGCCGCAGGACTCTCCCTGCTTATATTTTACGTTTTCGCCATGCAGTGCATGAGTACCCTAGCCGTAGTGAAGCGCGAAACCCGCAGTTGGAAATACCCCCTTATCCAGTTTGTGTATATGGCTGGTATTGCTTATTTATGTGCTTTGCTGCTTTATCAGGTGTTTAAATGAGGTTTTGTGTTGGTAAAAGAAGATTTGTGGTCTCTGCTTATTGCTGCTTTCTTCCCGTTGCCGCACTCTTTTATAGTATTTACTTTATATCCCGATAATTATTTACTGCTTCTGCGGGTATTTCCATCATTTCCTGAGGTTGCTTCCTTCGACGCAAAGACCATCATTTTTATAATATATTTTGTGGTGGTTTATTTGGGAATTACAATAATGAGGTGTTGTACAAACGTGCCATGGCCACTGAAGCTTAATAGTACCACAAAAGCCGGGGAAATAAAACCTTCCTTTTTTGCTATACAAATTCCCTGCTATTTCCTCAACGTAATCTCCACCCGCCGGTTCATGCGCTGGCCGGCTTCGGTGTCGTTGGAGGCAATCATTTTGGCTTCGCCCCAGCCTTTGGCTATGATGCGGTTTTTGGGTACGCCCATGGCTATGATTTGGCGGGTAACCTGCTTTGCCCTTTCGGAGGATAGCTGCTCGTTGATCATTGGAGTACCGGTATTGTCGGTATAAGCGTTTACTATAATGGTAAAGGCGGTATCGCTGAGGAAGGGGAGTACTACCAGCCTAATGGTTGCCTTCTCAGAGTCGGATAACTCTACCCGGTTCACATCGAAATGCAGCATGGTGAGCAGGCTGTCGGTAACTTCAGGTTTTGAGGTATCCGGCACCGGCGCCACATAGTCGTAGGGTAGCAGGGCTACATTGTGTACCATGGGCTGCACCAGGTATTGTTTGTCAAAATCGAGGGTGTCATTTCTTTCGGTATAGCCATGGTGCCAGGTATGTATGGCGTAGGTATTGCCCATGTGCAGGGTGATGAGGTAACTGGCATCGCCGCGATTGCTGGGTACCCGGTAAATGGTATCGCCGGTTGTGGCATTGCAGATGTGTATTATTGCCGTGCTAAGCCTCTCACGGGTGAGGCTGTCGTATACTTTGCCGTATATATAACTTATGGGTATTGGCCTGCGGTTAGATGGCAGCTGCACTTCAAACAGGTCATAATTGCCGGCGGGGCCGTCGCGGTCGGAAGCAAACAGCAGCTTTTTGCAGTCGAGTGTGATGCACTCGCTCTTCTCGTCATGGGCTGTATTGATGGGGTAGCCCAGATTTAAGGCGTGGGTATAGGTGCTGTCGTTGATACGCTTGCACATAAACAGGTCGGTGCCGCCCATGCCGGGCCAGCCGTCGCTGGTAAAGTAGAGGGTCTGGTTATCGGCATCCATATAGGGGGCGGTTTCGTTGCCGGAGGTATTTATGGAGGGGCCGGCATTCACAGGTAGTTGCCACAAGCCATCCTCAAACCGGGATATCCATATATCGTAACCGCCATAGCCGCCTTTGCGGTCGCTCACAAAGTAGAGTTCGCGGTTATCGGGAGAGAGCGATGGCATGCCCTCATAGGCAGTGGTATTGATGGTGAGCCCGAAAGGTTGGGGCTGGTTCCAATCGCTGTCGTTGGCCACGCGGTAGGTCATATACAGATCGCAGCCGCCTTCGGCAAATCCATCGAGGCTTTGGTTTTCGCAGCGGGTAAAAAACAGGTAATGACCATCGGCCGATATGAATTGCGACGATTCCTGGCTGGGCGAATTGGGTGGCTCACCCAGGCTGCGGGCATAAAGCCAGCCGCCACACGAGTCGGCCCTGGCATGAAAAAGGTCTTCGTCCATATTATTCACACGCCGGGTAAAAAACAGATCCTGGCTATCTACAGCCATTGATGGGAATAATTCGGGGTCTGAACTGTTTACCCTTGGTCCCAGGTTGACCGGGGTATCGCGAACAGGAGAGGCGAGGGCATCGCTCACAAAGAAAGCCTGGGTGCGCATACGGTTCCACTCGGCGCTGTCGGCAATAGTGGCATAGGTGCTGATGACCTGCAATGCACTGCCCGGCTGACCAGCAGAAATGAGGCATTTGGCAAGTGGTTTGGCAAACCTGCTATTGCCATTGCGGCAATGCTGGGAAGCATGGCGAAATATGCGCACAGCATCATTGAACTTATGGAGCTCGTAATACCACTGGCCCAACATGCTGTAAGACTCAGGCGCTGAACGGGATTTTTTAATGGCCAGCTCCATTGCTTTGCATGCTTTTTCGGTCTGTTTTTTTGATTTAAGCACAATAGCAGCCGTATACAGCCTTCCTGCCTTTCTAGACATTTGTGCTGATGCTGCCAGACTTGTAATTAAGCAGTAAAGAAAAAAGAATGCTATTTTCCTCATTCGATGCGAAAAATACATCAAAAATGCGGAGCAAGTAAATTTATACTTTGCATCTTCTAAAAAAGGATTCAAAACCAACAATCCAGGAAATGAAAGTTTTATCTGGATTGGAGTATATTGTAGGAGAAGGATTTGTGGAATGATATTTGTCTATTTATGGCAGGTGGAAAGGACAGGATGCTATCAGATTTATCAATGAACATTTCCATGCAACAAATAACTTTCCCTGACTTCAATATTTCTGTTATTTTTGGCAAATGTCATTGCAAAATAAGATAGTATTGATTACCGGCGGATCGTCGGGAATTGGCAAGGCTCTTGTGGATGCTGCGTTGGCAAGAGGGGCCAGGGTAGCGGTTTGTGCCCGGAGCATAGATAAATTGCAGCAGGTATTTCAGCCGTCCGAAAGGCTGCTTTGTTTCAAGGCTGATGTAAGTAAAGAAGCTGATTGCAAGGCCTTTGTTGAGGCTGTAATAAACAAGTGGGGCGGGGTAGATGTGCTGATCAATAATGCTGGAATTAGTATGCGGGCGTTGTTTGAAGATACCAGCCTGGATGTGATAAAGGAGCTGATGGATGTGAACTTCTGGGGGGCGGTATACTGCACCAAGGCAGCAATGCCATCTATTATGAAAAGCAAGGGTGTGGTAGCTGGAGTATCTTCTATAGCCGGCTACCGTGGACTGCCAGGTCGGACGGGCTACTCGGCATCGAAATTTGCACTACAGGGTTTTCTGGAGGCGCTGCGAACTGAACTGCTGCATACTGGCACCCATGTGATGTGGGTAAGCCCCGGCTTTACGGCCAGCAACATACGCAATGTGGCCCGCAGCAGCGATGGCAGCGCCCAAGCCGAAACACCCCTTGATGAAAGCAAACTGATGACCGCCGAAACCTGCGCCACCATAATACTGGATGGCATAGAGCGCCGTAAACGCACCATAGTAATGACTACCCAGGGCAAGCTTGCCGTATGGCTGAATAAATTGCTGCCCGGGCTGGCAGATAAAATGGTGTATAATCATTTTTTGAAGGAAGCAGATTCGCCGCTGAAGAAGTATGAGGGGTAATGAAAAACCGCCATCTCGAGGAGATGGCGGGGTAGGGGG
>CAIVEH010000184.1 GCA_903904855.1 uncultured Bacteroidota bacterium
AAAAAAAATCAAAAAGCTATACCTATGCGAAAATTATTTTACTCGCTTATTGTTTTACTTATAAGTACTGCCCAGCTTCTTGCCCAGGCTCCCCACATTGAAAAAAGTGAAGCTTTTGATGAACCCGACAATGGTTACAACAAGGTGCTGATGATGAAAAACGGGAATACTTTGTTTTTTCATTTTGCACGTAAAGAGGGTATTGAAATAAATGTGTTTAACAAGGCCCGTAAACTTACCTCGACCAAAGAGATTGAAAGCGAACTGTGGGATACCCGTAAAATGAAAAACATCACTGTTGCCGGTCTTTATGAAATTAATAATGAAGCCGTATTGTTTATAGTAGTTAGCGAGGACAGGGAACCTACTTTGTACAGAATGAGGTTTAACAGCACTACAGGCGGCAGGCTTGGAGAGAATGAACTTGGCTCAACAGGTGGGAAGACCAGGCGATTTGCCGGTTTCAAGGAGTATAATTCGATTTATGTGGAAAAAGACCCTGAATCGGATAATTATGCTGTGATCTTCTTTAATGGCTTTGCCAGCGACCCAGATGAAAAGATAAAAGTGATTCATTTTGATGGTACACATAAACGACTCAACGTAGCTACTTACGATTCGCCTGATGATAATTTCAAGTATCTGCGGTACATAGGTGCAGTTGTAGATGGCGCCAACCGGGTGTTTATTGCCACATACGGGGCTTCTTCCTGGTCGGGCAGGGAAGGGCATGTATTTGTATCAAGGTTAAAAGCCGGTGAAAAAAAATGGGTGAACAAAGCACTTGATTTTTCGGAGGATTTTAAGGATACCAAATCGGTTATGGCCTATAATCATAACGACAATTCGCTGCAATTGCTTACGCTCTCTTATACCAAGGGTGAAATGGCTTTTTTTAGCGGACGGGGCAGAATCAAATACATGTCTTTCCTTAGCTCGATAGATCCTGAATCGCTGGACCTGAAGAGTGTGAAACCAATTGCGGGTCAGAAAATAAACGAATATGCGCATACTGCTTTGAATACCGACCTGGATTATCACGGGCTGCCACAACAAATGATTATTAACAAAGACAACAGTACTACTATTCTGAGTGAAGAAATAAGGCTCAGGGCTGTAACCACGAGGACCCAGAACAGTTCTCATACGCGGTATTATACTGACCTTGGCGGAATTGGTGTCAATGAAATAAATTCGGATGGTACTGAACGGAGTGGCTACTGGATCAGAAAGCAGCAGGAAGCAGATGGCTTATACGAACCTTTGTATATTTCGGCAAGGGGTAAGGGAAGATGGAGTTACCTTCAGGGCTTTGCCGATCATAATTCCTACCTGAGTTATGACTACATCTTCACTGACAAGAACAGGTATATTATCTTCAATGATGATAATTCCAATTTTGACCGGGACGAGGACGAGAAGAAAAGGAAAACGGTAAGGAGGGTGGGTAAATTGAATACTTTCTGTTATTCACTGAATGGTACAGGAGTCAATAAATCCTTTTTGTTCGGCGACCCCGGCGAGAATGATATCAGCAACTCTGTGCATATTGATGCATCGGATATTGATAAAAATACAGGCACGTACTGCACTATAATGGTAGAGCGTGACGGGCGTGACAGGATGGCTAAAATGGTTTGGATAAAATTTGAATAAAGCTAAGATGAAAAAACTACTGAGACTTACAATTTCCTGTGTGGCCATGCTGGTAGCAGTTACTACTTATGCCCAAACAGATGCTGAGAACCTGGCAAACGCAAAGTCGGCCTTAACCCTGAACCATAATTGCGAGGATGCAATACACTACCTGAACCAGGTGAGCCCCGACAACAGGCAGACTGCTGAGTATTATTTGTGTATGGCCCAGACACAGGATTGTAAAAAAAATAATGAGCAGGCGCTCTATTATTATAACAAATACCTGGGTTTGAAACCTGGTACAGACAGCGTGATGAAAAGGGTGGCGGAACTAAAAGATATGAACAACCATAAGGCAAAAAGCGAAAATGAATCGTCAACTGCAAAAAATATTTACCAATCAGCTTCAAAGAATAAAAAGCGGAGGCATTATTTATTGAATGACAACTATTATACTTCAGGTCTGGGATACGGCAAAGGGCTTAGCGGAACCAAATCGCCATATGGTAACGCCATAATTTTTTATGGAGGAGATGGCTTTGTGTTGATGCATAATAAGGCAGTGCTGGATCTTAATGCCGCTACCTGTATACTGACTACACCCAATAATAGCTGGTATGCAAATGCATTACAGGCGCCTGGAGCGGTAGGTGGTATGGGTAACGGTTTTGCTGAAATAATTACGATGGGTTTTAATCCTGTGCTGATCAATAATAAGAATATTGCTTTGACAGCAGGAGCAATGATCGGTATGAACATTTACCTGCTGAATGGAAATTTGGATTATTCGGGTAGCGCTTCAATTTCGGACAAGTTTGCATTTTGCTATGGTTTTAAGTCCAACCTGTATCTTGGAGATCATGCGATGATTTTTATGCACCTCATCTTGAACGCATCCAATACGGTGACAGTTACCAACAATATTTCTGAATATACAGTGCCCACCAACTTCAATATGCTGCATATTGGGGTTTCATACAAGTTTGACAGCTGGTGGTAAATGGAGTAACTTATTTTTTTACAAATTTCAGAACCGTACTGTTATTGATTTTTGTAAGGTAAACACCTGCGGGTAATCCCGACACATTTAACTGCACCAGTGATACATTAAGTTCCTGTAGCATTACTATCTGACCAAGCAGATCAGTAATACATACCTGGCTTATAGTGTAAGGAGAAGAAATAGTAATTAAGGAGGTTGCCGGGTTGGGGTACAGAGAAATAGATGTAGGGACAGGAAGTACAGGAGGAGTATGCAGCGTAACCGGATTAAACTCTATAGCGCCAATATCTAAATGGCTGCCCATAATACGGGGATGACCTGCATAGTCTGTGCTATAAACATAAGCGCCGGTAGTATCTCCTGCATCAATACATGGGGAAGATAACTGTAGGCTGAAATCGGAGGACAATGCAATTTCTGTTACGCTAGCTGTAAGGGTGGGGGAAACCATCAAAGGATTGCTTCCAGTGATATTGGTAGTTGTATCGCCAGAAATGGTGTAACCGGGGCCAAGGTCAAGTCCAAAATAGGTGCTATGCTGCGACCAGTTATGATCATACTCAACTGTTGATGTAGAACTACCGGAGATGTCAGGAGTATTCAGCGCAAATGTATCATAGGTGGTAACATTGCCAAAAAAGATATTGTTTTTAAAAGCAGAAGGAAAGTTTGTAAACATATAGATTCCACCTCCATCAGCTGATGTGTTGTTGATTATCTGGTTATTGGTAACAAGGGTCTGAGCATCCTGAATATTGATGCCGCCCCCATGAAACGGGGAATAATTATTAGCAATCACATTGTTTCGTACAATATAAACAGTACTGTCGAATGGGCCGGGAGAATTATACCCAATATTGATGCCTCCGCCGCCATCCAGGTAGCCGCATGCGCCTGAAGTATGCTGGTTGTTACAGATCAGGTTGGCGTTGATATCTATTTTGCCGCTGAAGCACACCAGTGCAGCATCGAAAGTATTGGTGTTATTGTGTATTTTATTGTTGCGAATAGTGGCGTGGCCATCCTTGGTGGTAAGTGAGGAAGTAGTGCCGGCAAATGAAATAGTTCCGCGTACAGAAGTATTATTATACAATTCATTTTGCTCAAACAAAAGATTAGCAGCCGCAAAATAAATAATCACATTCCCTGATTGGTTTTCATAAAATGTATTGGCATGAAGATGACTGTAGCCGCCGAAGAAATTATCAATAAACAGCATTGCGCTGTTAAAATTGTTATTGTTGAAGTTGCAAAGCGCCATATCTAAAGTCTGTGCGCTGTCGGTAATTACATACATCAGGTAATCGTAGGCCGATTTATTATAACTAAACGTACAGTTATTCATAGCCAAACCTCTCTGGATATACAAGGTAGTGAGGGTAGGTACGGCCATTGCATCGGCTGAATCGAATTTGGTATAGGTTATAATGCAATATTGCAGCAGTGAAGTATCGATGGCTGAACCGCCATAGGGCTGAAACTGGATACCGTGCCAGCCGCCTGTAGCAGTAGTGTCGTTCCACCAACCGGTAGTATCGTTTACAGTAAAAGTAACGGGTTGAGTTTCTGATCCGGCAGCATGTAATATTCCATATACACTAAGGTTATAAGCTCCCTGGAAAATGATACTTACCCCAGGATCAATAATGAGTGAAGAGTCTCCGTTAATTAAAATATTATTAAACACAAGATAAGGAGAGCCAGCCAGTGTCCAGTGACCAGAAACCGATGGGGTAGTGATGCTGGTAGATGCAAATGCAGTTGACGCGCAAAAAATATAGATGAGGGTAAGAATTTTTCTCATATTCTGTTCTTGAAATTGAAATAAATATTGAATAACGAAGCTAAAAAAAGCAAATAAGAAATAAAGATAGGATAAATCTGAATCAGGTTACTTGAATTACTGAAAATCGAATCTAAAATGCAGTATTGAGGCTATTGACAGGAGATATGGAAGAACTAATATGTGAGATTATTTAGTCAGAAGGTCAGGGAACAGGGTGAATTTATATTTTCGGGAAGAATGAAATCAATAGAGAAACTGACCTGTATCATTAATAATAGGGTCAGAGAATATTACTTTAGGAGCGGCAAAAGTATTAAAAATGAAGACCATAAAATTTGAAAGATTAACTGAAGCCGAACACCAGTTCGGCTTGGAACTAAGAAAGAATGTAAATGCGTGGTTTAAAGAAAACGGCATATCTATTAAAGGGAACCTGACTCTTACGCTGCAGGCAATAGTAATGATAACCCTTTATGTAGCACCCTTTATTCTTATAATTCTATTGCCCATAAAGGGATGGGTGGCTTTGCTGATGACCGTAATTATGGGGATTGGAGCGGCAGGCATAGGCATGTGCGTAATGCATGATGCCGTGCACGGATCTTTTTCTGAAAAAGATTGGGTCAACCGGCTTTTTGGCAGTTCACTTTACCTGCTTGGGGGGAATGTGTTCAACTGGAAAATGCAGCACAATATATTCCATCATGCCTACACCAATATTGAAGGGCTTGATGAAGATATTGACTCAAGAGGGCCACTGAGATTATGCGAGAATGCACCATTGAAGAAAATTAATCACTACCAGTATATCCATGCTTTTTTCTTCTATGGATTGCTTACTATTTCGAAACTGATCAAAGATTTTACCCAACTGGCGGAATATAATATTAAAGGTATAACCAGGAAATACCATGTAAACCCAACCCTGGAATATATGAGGATGGTTTTTGTAAAAATTGCTTATCTTTTTGTATCAATAGGCCTGCCAATTATTGTTACAGATTTCAAGTGGTGGCAAGTATTGATTGGTTTTTTTGCTATGCACTGGACCGCAGGATGTATTTTGAGCACTGTATTCCAGATGGCGCATGTGGTGGAAGGAACGGAGCAACCTATGCCCGATAAAAACGGTGTTATTCATCACGACTGGGCAGTGCATGAGTTGCGCACCACTTCTGATTTTGCCAGAAATAACCATTTCCTGAACTGGTACGTTGGAGGATTGAATTTTCAGATAGAGCATCATTTGTTCCCGAATATTTCTCATGTTCACTACCGTAATATTGCGCCTATTGTGGAGCAGACCGCAAAAAAATTTGGTGTTGATTACAATCTGAAACCAACTTTCAGGGCAGCTTTGGTATCGCATGTGAAACGACTCAAGGAATTAGGGTATAAAGGTATGGGTGTGCATACTGGATAGGCTTAACAGAGGGTTTCAAATATGGATAAGCATTACAGGGCCTGTTCAATAAAAATGTGCCTTGGATGGTCTCACGCAAAGTCGATGAGGCGCAAGCAGAGCAACATAGAATAGCATATCAAAATTTCAAGGCCGCTAAGCCATCCATTCAGGTAGCGTATAATTTTGTCCAAATATCGCCCGCAACAATTTTCTTTATTATTTTGTTGCAAAAAAATCATGATAACCTACGAAGATTTTGAGAAAGTAGATATACGGTTGGGCAAAATAATTGAAGTAAGGGATTTTCCCGAAGCCAGGAAACCAGCCTATAAACTACGCATAGATTTTGGCTCTGAAATTGGTATTAAGAAATCGAGCGTTCAACTGCCAGGAACATACGAAAAAGAAGAACTTATAGGTATGCTGGTAGCCTGTGTGGTCAACTTTCCGGTAAGGAGGGTAGGGCCGTTTGACAGTGAGGTGCTCACGCTTGGTTTTAAAAATACCGAAGGGCTGGGGTATGTGCTGGTAACGCCATCGAAGGGGACTGTGCAGCTAGGGGACAGGCTGAGTTAGGGATACAGCAATCCAACAGTTTACTGCATCAGATTTTAAAATGCAACTACTAAATAATAATATGGGATTCTTAGATTTCTTATTCCCCAAACCCAAAACTCTTACAGATGATTTCTTTGGTGAGATGGACTATCATGAATATAAGAAAACGCCAGAAAGTAACTATTTTGAATGTTAAAGATATTTTGAGCCAATTAAATCCAAAGTAATTATTGATATTGATGCAAATAATTTGGGCCCAACAAATTACCAAAAGGAATTTTATTTAAAAATTGAGACAAAATATAATGAAATAAAATCCTCATTAATTCTTTTTTTGGTAGGTAAATTTAAGGAGTGGAACGAAGATTTTAATGTGGATAATTTTGAAAAGAATGGATTTCTTGATACTATCTGGATTCACACTTTTAAAGAAGGTCCGATTGAATGGGAGCTATTTTATGAAGCAGAATGGCGAAACCATAGTGTTACATTTGTGTTTGGTCTGACCGATTTAGTAGTTACTGATTTTTATATCGACTGATAAGTTATTTACTTTTTAGCCAGTTTCTTTATGCCTTACTTTAGATAATTTTCCTGAAATAATGATTGCCCTAATACCCCTCAAACCAGCTAAACTTATTGTGTATAATATTGTCTTTTTCTTTCTTTACATATTCCAGATAAGCCTTTGCTGCCGATGAGAATTTTTTATTTCTGGGCCATACAAGGTGCCAGTTGGTTTTTATTGGTAATCTTTTGACTGGGATTATTTGTAATTCATCATTCAGCAATGCATTTTTTAAGCCGATCAATGGCATTATAGAGCACCCCAGGCCGGCTATTACTGCTTGTTTTACTGCTTCATTGGAAGTTAGTTCGAGCTTCTTTAAAACCGGTAAATTGTTTTGTTGAATAAACTGCTCCATTATCAACCTTGTACCGGATCCCTGCTCCCGGTAGATAAGCGGAAGTTCTTTAAGGATAGAAATGTCATAAGGTTTCTGGTGGTATTTAGTCTCGGTATTATCTACCAGGTAAAGTTTGTTCTGCATCAGTTTTATGCTTTCGATAGCAAGGTTTTCGGGGAGAACAGATACAAGTGAAAAGTCTACTTCATTATTTTCCAGTGTTTCTACCACTTTACTTTTATTGGTTACATCCATTGCAAGTTCCACACCGGGATGCAGCTTCAGAAAATCGGCAAGAAAAAAAGGCATTACGTACTTGCCAGTGGAAACTATAGAGATTTTCAGCCTGCCTGTTAGCAGTCCTTTATGAGCAAGTGTTTTGTAATTGAGGGCATTTACACCCTCCAGTATCTGCTCTGCGGCTACTGCTATTTCTTTCCCGAAGCTGGTTACATATAACTGTCTGCCCACAACTTCTGTGAGTGGAATATCAAACTGATCCTGAAAGTTTTTTAATTGTATGGATACTGCCGGTTGAGTCAGGTTTAGTTCAGCAGCCGCCTTAGTGATGCTCTGGGTCTGTGTAACCTTCAGGAAAACCTTTAACTGGTTCAGCGTGTAATTCATAAATATATTTTATGGAAACTATTGCAAAGTTAAATAAAAACTAATGGCTTTATTGTTTGAATTTTGCCTCATCAAAAGAATGAAAGCAGAACAACAATAAAAAAATATTCATGTTAGAAAACCTTAAAATAGGCATATTGGGTGGTGGGCAGCTAGGCGCTATGCTGGTGCGGTCGGCGATTGATTTTGGCTTAGATATTGCTATACTGGATAAAGACCCCTTGGCGCCTTGCTCCAGATTTGTAAAAAAGTTTAGTTGTGGTGACCCGATGGATTATGAAACAGTCTTTGCATTTGGTGCCGGAGTGGATGTTGTTACC
The DNA here is from genome assembly GCA_903904855.1 of uncultured Bacteroidota bacterium. GTDB lineage: Bacteria > Bacteroidota > Bacteroidia > Chitinophagales > Chitinophagaceae > Nemorincola. The sequence continues at coordinate 8,246 of CAIVEH010000184.1, forward strand.
ATTGAAAAGGAAGCCGTAAATGTGAATGCGCTGAAGGAATTGGAAAAGACAGGGGTGAAGGTTTATCCATCTCCGGATATTATTGGGATTATACAGGATAAATACCTGCAGAAAAAATTTCTCCAGACCAATGGGATTTCGGTTGTGCCAGGTATACCAATAATAAATAGAACGGACCTCGTAAATCATTTAAATAAATTGCCTGGCTGCCTAAAAAAATGCACCAACGGTTATGATGGCAAAGGGGTAATGATCATCCATTCTGAGGCAGATATTGCTGATGCATTTGATGAGCCAAGTATACTGGAGGAACTGATAGATCTTAAGCACGAAATATCGGTTATTGTTTCCCGCAATGAAAGCGGCGCTATAGAATGTTATGACCCTGTATTAATGGTTTTTAATAAAGATCGCATGATATTGGATTTTCAGATTTGTCCCGCCAATATCGATATGGATGTGGCTATGGAAGCTTGCAATCTAGCCATAAAAACGGCACAGGCGCTAAACCTTACTGGTATAATGGCCGTGGAAATGTTTGTGGCTGCTGATGGGAAACTATATGTAAACGAGCTGGCACCAAGGCCACACAACAGTGGGCACCATACCATAGAAGCCAGCACTACATCTCAGTTTGAACAGCAGATGAGACTTATAATGGGATTGCCAATGGGCAGCACCAAGCTTAATAAAGCATCTGTTATGATCAATATTCTGGAACCAGCTGCATACCGGAAGAGTGCAATGAGTGAAGCATTGAAAACAATACTATGCACAGCAGATGCACACCTGCATTGGTATGGAAAGAAAGGCGGTACAGAAGGACGCAAAATGGGGCATGTAACAATTGTGGAAACTAATATAGAAAATGCACTCTCTAAAGCAGTAATGATTCGTCATCTTTTAAAAACAGAACAAAATGAAAAATAAAGTAGCAGTAATTATGGGCAGCAGCTCTGATGCCGATATTATGCGGGCCGCCATAGTGGTTCTTGAACAATTCGGAATAGAACATGAATTTGCCGTTGTATCAGCACATCGCAGCCCGGATTGGATGTTTGAATATGCCAAAGGCGCAGAAAGCAAGGGCATAAAAGTGATCATTGCGGGTGCTGGCGGGGCTGCCCATTTGCCGGGTATGATGGCAGCACTTACAGTAATGCCCGTAATTGGTGTGCCCATAAAGTCATCTAATTCAATTGGTGGTATTGATTCTCTTTTATCAATTGTTCAGATGCCCAATGATGTTCCGGTAGCTACAGTTGCGGTTAACGGGGCTCACAATGCAGGGATACTGGCAGTTCAGATGCTTGCGATGTACGACCCGGAACTAAGAAAAATGCTATGGGATTTGAAGACTAAGAATAAAGAAAAGGTAATTGTCCAAAATGAATCCTTAATTAAACAATAATAGCATTCCTCAACCTCATAAATATTTTCTCAGTTTAAAATTATCTATGCAAACAGACATTCTTATCAGTAACATTACTAACCCCACACTACTGTTCTTTGTGTTGGGTATTGTAGCTACTTTAGTAAAAAGTGATCTCGAAATTCCCGGACAAATATCCCGTTTCCTGTCGTTATACCTGCTGTTTTCCATCGGCTTTAAAGGAGGGCAGGAACTGGCGCATAGCGGTCTGAATACCGAAATTATCCTCACACTTTTGCTTTGTATGTTATTTGCCGCCATTGTACCTTTATACACCTTCTTTATTCTGAAACGTAAGCTAAGTATTGAAAATGCCGGGGCCATTGCCGCCACATATGGGTCAGTAAGTGCTGTAACCTTTGTTACGGCTATGGCGTTTCTTGAAAACATGAAAGTTTCAGCCGGTGGCCATATGGTAGCTGCAATGGCGCTTATGGAATCTCCAGCCATCATCATAGGTGTAATGTTGATGAGGAAGTATACTACTTCTCCGGAGAAATCTTTGAAACTTGGAAAGTTGCTGCATGAATCACTCACTAATGGATCAGTATTGATGATAACCGGAAGCCTTGTAATCGGAATACTGACATCGGCAAAACAGGCTGAAGGCATTAAACCTTTTACAACAGATATTTTCAAAGGGTTTTTAGCGATCTTTCTGCTGGAGATGGGCATGGTTGCAGCCCGCCGTTTCAGCGCATTCAAGAATTATGGCTGGTTTGTTAGCTGTTTTGCATTGCTGGTACCTGCATTCAATGGCTTATTATCTGTTGTTATTACGCATTATCTGCCAATAACCCAGGGCAACAGGTTGCTCGTAGCAGTTCTCGCGTCAAGTGCATCTTACATTGCGGTGCCTGCTGCTATGAAGCAGGCAGCACCAGAGGCTGACCCTGGCTTATATATACCCATGGCCTTAGGTCTGACCTTTCCTTTCAACATTACATTTGGATTGCCACTTTATTGGGCTTTGATTGTACATTTTTAATGTGAAACGAAAACTACTTCATAAACAGATACTCCAGTTCTGGTTTTATCCCCTTTGCCTTGCATTCAGCTTCCTGGGCAATTATATAGATATGTCAACTTCCTAAAAGTTGACATATCTTAGTTCCAAAATTAATAAATTAACTACTTCACAAACAGATACTCCAGTTCTGGTTTTATCCCCTTTGCCTTGCATTCAGCTTCCTGGGCTCTTAGTTCCACTCTTCTTATTTTCCCACTAATGGTTTTGGGGAGTTCGGTTACAAATTCAATTATCCGGGGCATTTTGTAAGGTGCCAGGTTTTTGCGGGCAAAGCTAAATAATTCTGTGGCCAGGTATTCGCCAGGTTGGTGTTCTTTATTAAGCACTACAAATGCTTTTACTTCAAACCCCTTTATGGCATGAGGGCTGCCAACAACTGCTGATTCCTGAACTGCTTCATGCTCCAGCAATACGCTTTCCACTTCAAAAGGCCCAACCCGGTAATCTGATGATTTGATCACATCGTCATCGCGGCCTACGAACCAGATGTAGCCGTCTCCATCGCGATATGCTTTATCGCCGGTGTAGTAGAGACCATGCTTAAAAACACTCTTCTTCTTTTCAGGGTCGCCAAAGTAATCGATGAAAATGCCATTGGGCTTACCTGTATCCAACTTTACGCAGATGTTACCTTCTTCGTGTATGTCCATGATTTTACCTTCATCATCAGCAATTACTACTTCATAAAGAAACAATGCCTTACCCATTGAGCCGTATTTCACTTTTTGTCCGCTGAGGTTGCCCACTATACAAGAACTTTCAGTTTGTCCGAATCCATCGCGAATCAACATACCTGTTCCTGCTTTCCATTGTTCTATTACTTCGGGGTTCAAAGGCTCACCAGCTGCCACACATTCCCGGAAGCTGAACTGGTAAGCTTTGAGGTCTTCGAGTATAAGCAGGCGCAACACTGTAGGCGGTGCGCAAAAAGTAGAGATTTTGTGTTTCTCTATCTGGGTTAATGTTTCTTTTGCATTAAAGCGGGTGGTGGTATGGTAAGCAAATATGGTTGCCCCAATACCCCAGGGCGCAAAGAAACTACTCCAGGCAAATTTGGCCCAACCCGGCTGAGATATATTATAATGAATATCTCCTTGCCTGATTCCTGCCCATGATGCAGTGGTCATATGGCCTAACGGATAACTAAGGTGGGTATGTGTTACCACCTTGGGCATACCAGTGGTGCCGGAAGTAAAAAACAGGAAAAGTGGATCATCAGCCTTGGTATCAGCGACGGTTGCTTCAATACTTTCGTGTTCAATATCATTCCATGAATACCAACCTTCGCGGGTGCCTTCGGCTATTATTTTTACAGATACGGTATTACCCGACAGTTCTTCAGCATCTTCTATTTTGGAAGCATTGTCGTTATCGGCAATTACAACTTCCGGCATTAGTTTGCCGAAGCGGTATACAAGATCATGCACCCCCAGAATTGTGGCGGCAGGTATCATCCGGTAACCTCCTTTTATTGTCGCCAGAATGGATACCCATGTGATAGGCTGCAGGGAAAGCTGAGTGAGTATTATATGGTTTTGGATTACTCCTTTATTGCGCAGGAAGTTGACCAGCTTATTGCAACGCTGGCTCATTTCAAGAAAAGAAAAGTGGTGTATGTCTGATCCATTTGTCCAGAGCAATGCTGTGGCTTCAGGGGTATCTTTAACGTGAATGCCTTCAAAAATTTCGCTGGCCCAGTTGAATTTCTCCGGCTTTTTAATCTCTAAATGTGTGAGGGCTTCAAAGTCTTTGCTGGCAATCATTTGGCGTATTTCTCTGAACAACTTTTCCATATGCTAAAATTACTGAAAGATTTATTTACCTGCGACTGATAACTATCATTACACGAACGATCAAATTTCTTTGATATTTCATGCTTAATTGCTTCAATAATTAGTTATATGCCAAATAAAGAATAATAAGACCCGGGATTGCCGGGTCTTATAGTTTAGTTTCCAAGTGCTAGGGCTTATTCACCACCTTTGTTTTTTAATTCAATAAATTATCTGATTTTCTTTCCAATTCATTCAATTCTTCGTCATTAAACATTCTAGAACGGGTGAGAAAGCGCACGCCCAACGGTATTTCAATGCTAAAGCTGCTACCCCTACCTTTTGAGACATCAATGATCAGTTGGGTATGTTTCCAGTACGAAAATTGGTCGCTGCTCATATAAAACGGGCATCCGCCGATTTCTCCCATCAGCACGTCTGAAGACCCTGTTATAAATTCTCCCAGTTGAAAACACATGGGCGATGAACCATCACAGCAGCCGCCACTCTGGTGAAACATGAGCGGACCGTTGGTGGCTTTCAATCGTTCTATAAGTTCCAAAGTTGCCTCAGTGGCAATAACCCGTTTTACATTCATAAATGAAGGTGTGAATAAATGGCGGTGGTATTCGTATACCACCGCCCGGACCAATTACCCCCTATTAAAAAAATCCTAGTTTGCTTTTGCTGTAGGAAATCAGCATATTTTTTGTCTGCCTGTAGTGGTTCAGCATCATCTTATGTGTTTCCCTTCCAAAGCCTGATTTTTTATATCCGCCGAATGGTGCATGTGCCGGATATGCATGGTAACAGTTTACCCAAACACGGCCTGCCTGTATTGCCCTTGGTACCTGGTACAGTTCATGTGCATCGCGTGTCCAAACGCCTGCGCCTAAACCATAGAGTGTGTCGTTAGCAATTGCTATGGCTTCTTCTGTAGTCTTGAAAGTAGTGACAGAAGTTACCGGCCCAAAGATCTCTTCCTGGAATATCCTCATTTTGTTGTTGCCAGAGAAAATGGTTGGCTGTATGTAATACCCTGATTCAAGGCCACTATTTTGGTGGAAAGCTTCACCGCCGCATAACACTTTTGCTCCTTCCTGCTTGCCAATATCGAAGTAGCTGAGTATTTTGTTATACTGGTCTTCGCTGGCCTGTGCTCCCATCATCACATCGCCATCCAGCGGGTTACCCATCTTTATCGCCTTAGTGCGTTGCACTACGCGCTCCATAAATTTGTCGTAGATGTCTTCATGAACCAGTATGCGACTTGGGCAGGTACAAACCTCTCCCTGGTTCAGTGCAAACATTACTGCGCCTTCTACAGCCTTATCAAAGAAATCATCATTGGCATCAGCTACCGATTTAAAGAATATATTGGGGCTTTTGCCACCCAGTTCCATAGTTACCGGAATCAGGTTTTCAGAAGCATATTGCATGATCAGGCGACCAGTAGTTGTTTCGCCTGTAAAAGCAACTTTGTTGATACGGCTGGAAGTAGCAAGTGGTTTGCCAGCTTCTATTCCGAACCCTGTAACAACATTAAGTACGCCTGCAGGCAATAAATCTCCAATCAATTCCATGAGAATGATAAGGCTGGTTGGCGTTTGTTCTGCTGGCTTAACCACTACGCAGCAACCAGCAGCCAGAGCCGGGGCTATTTTCCAGGCAGCCATCAGCAATGGGAAATTCCAGGGAATAATCTGGCCTACAACGCCTATTGGTTCATGTATCTGAATACTTACTGTAGTTTCATCGTGCTCGCTTATAGTGCCTTCTTCAGCCCTGATAACACCTGCAAAATAGCGGAAATGATCAATGGTCAGCGGCAGGTCGGCAGCACGGGTTTCACGGATAGCTTTACCATTATCAATCGTCTCCACTGTAGCCAGGTACTCGAGGTTGTCTTCTATACGCTGGGCTATTTTGAGAAGAATATTGCTTCGGCTGGCAGCAGAAGATTTGCTCCAGGAAGTAAATGCAGTGCAGGCGGCATCGACAGCCAGTTCAATGTCTTTGGCATTTCCGCGTGCGGCCTGTGTGAAGACTTTGCCATCTACCGGCGAAATGTTATCGAAATACTCTCCGCTTGATGGCAGTGTCCATTGTCCGTTGATATAGTGTTCGTAACGGGCTTTAAAAACCGGTCGTGTGGTCAGATTACTTTTTGGTGCAGCTTCAGTTGCAGTACTCATATGGATACAAATTTTAAGTGAATGATCAGGTAAAGATCATTCCTTAGTTTCCATATGGTTAGTATTATCGTCTGAAAAAATAGCACAATCGTACCTTTTTCTTTTGTAGTATATTTAAAGGCACTATCTTGAACTTTGGAAAATTGGCCGGATTATGCCACCAGGTAATTATCTTAAAAAGATTGATCTTACAAACCCGAAGTACCTGCAGACGCTGGTAGAGAACAGACGTATCTATAATCTTAATAACAGTGAACTTAATATTTTCGAATCGTATGAGCAAACCTACCGGGTGCCTCTTACTTTTAATGATTTTGTGATTACCAGTATGGTGAGAGGCAAAAAGGTAATGCACCTGTTCAACAAGCCTGAATTTGAATACCTGCCCGGGGAGACTGTTATTGTGCCTGCAAATGAGACCATGATCATTGACTTTCCGGAAGCCAGCCAGGTAACACCTTCCCAATGTATAGCCCTGGCGGTAGATGCCAGGTACATAGCCACAACACTTACCTATCTGAACGAGTTTTATAATAGTGACAAAGAAGAAATACATAACTGGAAGCTGCAATTCAATAAATATCATTTTGAGAATGATACAGAAATCACTGACCTCATCAATAAACTGATAAGGGTTTGCAGCAGTGCAGATAAAGCCAAGAATATTTTTGCCGACCTGAACCTGAAAGAACTACTTATTAGGCTTGTGCAAAGCCAACATCTCCAACAGGTGCAGGCTGAATCAATAACCAATACCAATGAGGGTAGACTGCAGTATGTTTTGCATTACATTCATGAGCATCTCACCAACAAAATTCTTATAAACGATCTTTGCAGGAAAGCCTATCTGAGCCGCAATGCATTCTTTATCTGGTTTAAAGAACAGTTTGGTATTACCCCTGTAGATTATATTAACAACGAAAGGCTGAAACTGGGTAAACAACTATTGGCAGAAAATAAATATTCCATTTCACAGATAAGCAACTATTGCGGATTCAACGATGTGAATTATTTTGTTCGCCTCTTCAAAAAGACAGAAGGAATTACTCCCGGGGCTTATAAAGGTTGCCTGAATGGCAACAAAATTATTACCAGCGAATAAATTCTCCTCTAAGCAGCTTCCTGAGCATTAAACTTCAGACTTAATACTCCAGACTGAAAGTCTAATTATTCTGCGCCCCTGCTGCTATCCATTTGCTTACCTGTGTGATTTTGCAATCAGATAACTTAGCACTGCCCAATGGCATGTAATTGAAGCCAGTAGCATGTTGCAGATCACCCAGTAATTTACCGTTCTGAGCCTGAGCCAGCACACCGGTGTATGTATCCAGAATTATATTACCTCCTACACTTGCTGCTGCCGATGTGGCGTGGCAGGAATTGCAGTAGCTGCTGAGTATTGGTTTTATAGCAGTAGTATAAGTGTATTTTGATGTGTCGCAATTAACCGCACAATCAGTATCATTGTGAGCGCCATTGTTGATCCACCTTTTCAGTAAACTTAACTTCGTGCTGTCCAACTTTGGTACGGGTGATTTTGGCATTTTACCGTTTACGCAATAAGCATATGTCGCACTGGAATTGGCATTGCCAGCCTTAATGCCTTTTGCCATAATTGTTGCGTATGAAGTATACACATAACCATCCTTAGCTGAGGCCGCATTATGGCAACCACTTATTGCACAACTGCTTTGCAGCATTGGCAAAATATCGCGGGCGAAACATACAGATGTATCAATTGGTTCCTGCATCTGTGTAGTATCAGCTGGATGACTAGTATCTACGGGTGTAACATGTGTTGTAGTGTCGTGGGTTTTAATGGATGACTGCACAAATGGTTTATGCGTACAAGCGTAAAATAAAATAATGATGAATACAGCCGGAGCTATAAATGAAAATTTTTTCATGAAAATCAATAATGTATATTGTTATATGATTGAAATAAACCTTGCTACAAAGGTAAAGATAAAAATCATAAGTTGAAATTCCCAATTGTTATGTCTGTATTAACTGTATGGTTTTTTTGCCATTATTGAGGTATCCATGAGTAAAGTAAAATGCGCATAGAAAAGAGATTTTTTAAAAGCAGTTATTTTTTTAACAGCTCCAAAGCCCATCTATAAACCACCTCTTGCTATCACAAAAATGAGAGACAATAGTAAATCCCGCCTCAACCGCAAACGTATCCATTTGTTCAGCTGAATATTTCTGAGATACCTCCATAAATATCTGCTCTCCTTTTCTGAATTTCACCGTGCCTAGATTGCCAATGCGCACACGCTGATCTTTCAGACTTACCAGGTAGCTTTCGCAGGCACCTGTCTCATTATTATATTGAGGCTGATGCGCAAATTCCGCCAGGTTGAAATCCGCACCCAGAGTGACATTGATACGCTGCAGAAGGTTCAGGTTAAACCTCCTGGTAATGCCTGCATTATCATTATAAGCTGCTAATATAATTTCAGGGTCCTTTTTCAGGTCAAAGCCCATAAGCAAGAGATCCCCGGGTGAAAGGCAAGCCTTTAATGCCTTTAAAAAATCAGTGGTTTCTTTTAGTGGAATGTTGCCTATGTTAGATCCAAGGAACAGTACTACTTTACCTCGGGCAGATGTTTGCTTCAACTCCCCCAGCATTTGTAAATAATCTCCATTCAAACCATGAACCGTAATTCCTGGTATCCGCTTTGGTAAATTTATTTTCAATTGGTCAATAACATTTTCAGAAATGTCGATAGGGAAGTAAGTAAATGAGACTTTTTGTTTTGAAATTGCCTCCAGCAGATAGACCGATTTTGTGGCATCACCTGGCCCTAATTCTACCAGGTCGAATTCAGTAAGCCTGGAAAGTATTGTATTGGCGATGTCTTCACTTTGTGTTTGAAATATTTCCAGTTCGCAGCGGGTCAGATAATACTCAGGGCAATCCATTATCTCCCTGAAAATGGCATCACCCTTGGTATCATAAAAGTACTTTGACTGAAGATATTTCGGCTCCGAATTGAGTCCGCGCCACACATCTTCTGAGAATTCATCCATGGAAATTTTAGTTTATTTTGCCAGCCTGATACCTGTATACTGCCAGCGAAGGTACGGATGAAAAAAGTTACGGTAAGTATACCGGCTATGCCCCTCAGGGGTTACTACCGAAGCTCCCCGCAATACCATCTGATTGACCATAAATTTACCATTGTACTCTCCGGCTGCTCCTTCTGCTTTTTTAAACCCGGGGTAGGGTAGGAAGGCGCTGTTGGTCCATTCCCACCTGCTTCCCCACTCAAAAAGCTTTGATGCCGCCTCCCATTCAAATTCGGTAGCCAATCTCATTCCCTTCCATGCAGCATAAGCCGATGCTTCGTAAAAACTGATATGGCAAACTGCTCCATCGTGATCAACGGGTACAAGCCCGTTTACTGTGTAGTTATACCATTCGCCATCAATTTTATGCCAATACATCGGGGCAGTAATATCATTTTTCTTTACCCAGTCCAGCCCTTCGGCGTGCCACCACCTGTGGTCTTTATAACCACCATCACGCATAAACTCAAGGTATTCGCCATTATTTACCAGCTGGCAGGCTATGGCATAAGGCTCCAGAAACACCCGGTGCACCCCCAATTCATTATCAAAACAAAATCCATCCGAAGAATGGCCTATCTTATAAATGCCTTCCGGCACATCAAGAAAACCTGTATTTGCTATCCTTGCAACCTGCTTATTAACATTTAGCTCAGCTGAGTAGGCGGGGAATAACGGATTGTGACCCAGGATGTATTTAATATCTGTGAACAATAACTCCTGGTGTTGCTCTTCGTGGTTGAGCCCTAACACAATTAAATCCCTTAACTCATCGGTCAATTCTGTGCTCAAAAACCGGATCATTGCTTCATCCACATAAGCACGGTACTTGTATATATCTTCTACAGTTGGCCTGCTCAGGTTACCCCGGTCAGTGCGGATAACCCTTGCACCTATGGTTTCGTAATAACTATTAAATACAAAATTGTAGTTAGGGTCAAATTCTTTATAGGCAAATGAATGGGGCTTTAATACAAAAGTCTCAAAAAACCATGACGTATGCCCCAGGTGCCACTTCGGCGGACTGACATCAACAACAGGTTGCACTACATAATCCTCTGTTTTCAGTGGCTGGCAGATTTGCTCTGTATAGTTGCGCACCCTTTTATATGCTTCGGTTAGATTCATTTTTTGTATTGTTTACGCCATTTTTTCAGGTCCATTATTTTATCGGTATCAGCATCAAAGTATTTAATTTCAAAGCTACCCGGATCCACATAAAAATTGAAAATACCTACATAGCATTCGCCGTTATCCTGCCAAACCCTTACCCAATAGTCTTTGATATCACCAGCAGGGCGCTGATAAATGGCTGTAAATACCCTTCGCTTACCTCCTGAGTTTTTTTTAACCTCATCCTGCAACCTTTTCACTTCAGATAAATGATTGATTTTGTCAATTATTTTTAGTTCAAGCTCTGCTTTATTATCAGGAGATTTAGAATTGATTATTGGTTGCTGCGCATAAACAGTAGTTAAAGACAATACAGTTAACAATAAAACGGCAAACAATTTACTCCTGATCTTCCTTATTTTCATCATTACATTTAACTCCATATGGTGCTTTTAATTAATTATTTTGCGGTTTGTCTGAAAAGGTATTTTAAGTGAAAAAGAATATTTGCATACACCCCTCTCTTTTTGCAATTGAAGTTTATTGAACCACAAAACAAATATAGCCAACTTTGCCTTGATGCGTAGATATCACCATAAGTGTGTTTCTAAATTTAATCCAACTATTTTATGTTGGTTAAAATAATATATCCGAATCGGGTCCATTCGTAATTATTACAATCGTCCATTGTATTTTTGCCCACAAATGAGCAATCCATCAGTTTCTTTCGAAGCCACACGCGAATATGCCTATGGTCTTGACCAGGTAGATACCTTATTCCCATTCCGGGAGCGGTTCCTGTTTCCGCAGCACAATGATAAAGATGCCCTCTACCTTTGCGGCAACTCTCTGGGCCTGCAACCTAAAAGTGTAGGTTATCTAATGGAGAAAGAACTTAAGGACTGGGCGAAGTATGGAGTGGAAGGCCATTTTAAAGCCACTTTGCCTTGGTTCTCTTACCATCATATTTTTGAAGAAAGATTAGGTAAAATAGTGGGTGCTGTTAAAGATGAAGTGGTAGCAATGAATACGCTTACTGTGAACCTCAACCTGCTGATGCTTTCTTTCTACAAACCATCCGGTAAAAGGTATAAGATACTAATGGAATCGGATGCATTTCCTTCTGATCAATATGCAGTAGAAATGCAGGTAAGGATGCACGGTTATGATCCGGCAGATGCTATAATAGAAATTACCCCCAAACCTGGTGCTCACCTTATAGAGGATGTAGATATTTTTAATGCAATTGAAGAGGCCGGTGATTCGCTGGCTCTGGTCATGATTGGTGGGGTAAACTACTATACCGGCCAGTTTTTTGACCTCGAAAATATTACAAAAGCAGCGCATAAAGTAGGAGCCTATTCGGGCTTTGACCTGGCACATGCAGTTGGCAATGTACCCTTGCACCTGCATGACTGGAATGTTGACTTTGCCTGTTGGTGTTCTTACAAATACCTCAATTCAGGACCGGGTGGAGTAGGTGGCGCTTTCGTTCATGAGCGGCACTTTGATAACCCTCAAATATTGAGGTTGGCAGGTTGGTGGGGAAATGAAGAGTCGTCCCGATTCAAAATGAAGAAAGGTTTTGTGCCCCAGCGTGGCGCTGCGAGCTGGCAGCAAAGTAATGCCCCTGTTTTCAATATGGTGGCGCACAATGCATCGCTCGATATTTTTGAGAAGGCTGGTATGCCTGCCTTGCGCGAAAAAAGCCTTTTGCTCACTGGTTATATGGAATTCCTATTGAAACAAATCACCCACCTGCCTTTTGAGATTATTACACCCTCTGAAACCCAACGCAGGGGCTGCCAGTTATCATTGCGTTTCTATGACAGGGGCAGGGAAATATTTAATGTTCTCACCAACGCTGGAGTTATTGCTGACTGGCGGGAACCCGATGTGATACGGATTGCGCCAGTGCCATTGTACAATACTTTCGAAGACTGCTATAGTTTTTATGAGTTGCTCACTACTATAGAATAGTATTATGAAGAACCTCTGGCTTGTCCTTTTGGCTGTTTTTTTATTCGGTTGCCAGGGTAGTGTCAATACGTCATCTAACCCAAGTCAGGCTGATAAAAATGCACAATTCTGGGAAGGGAACATAAATAAGAACATCCCTGTGTTTTTATGGTTTAACGTTGCACCAGACAATACTTTATTTGGTGAACTGGATTATAAAAAATCCAAACAACACAACGATATTTATCTTGTTGGTCATTACGGCAGTGTTATTACAATAAGTGAATTTGACAGGAAAGGCAATGCAACAGGGGCGTGGGAAGGAAAAATAATCAATGGTAAATTTACCGGGAAGTGGATGTCTTTGAATTCAGAGAAAGAAATGCCATTCGAACTGGAGCAGGCTCATATACAATTTCACAGCGAACAGGCTGATTTTACAAATCCACCCAATATAAATGGCACCTATAGCTATAGTCTTCCTTGCGAAGCCTCGGGTGTGGTGAATATTAAACAACTGGGTAAAGACAAAGTGATTTTCAATGTAAGTTGTGTGACCTGTGCCCCTGCCTATAATATTGCAGAAATGGATGACGATACTGTAGATTTTAAATCCAATATGGCTTCCTATACTTCACAAGACGAAAACGGGAAATGCAGTTTCACCATAAGATTTTATAAGCAATTTCTAACAATAGACTATGCTTGCGACACCTGTATTAGCTGTGGTTTCGGATTGAATGCCGAGGTAAGCGGAACCTACATTAAAACATCCTCTAAACCAGTAATGGGCCAGAATATTTATTAAAATCCTGTTTAGATAACCAGAATATCAGCCGCATTATCTGCTAACTTTGTCCTTTATGAACGAAACAAATGAATTTGTGTTGGAGTCGCCCGATGGCACTGTAGATTGTTGCCTCGAAATTACCGGGGATGAGCGTAGCCCTGATTATTCGGTTACCATTCTTTATCCTCACACAGTCAATGGCCGACTGTTGTCGGAAGTTTACATTTATAGTCTGGATTTAATTCGACAAACAGGAATGTATCAATTTTCAGATCCTGAGGCTGTTCACCCTAAAGTATTGGCCCTGGAAAAACAATTATCGGCTGCTATAGGCAAACAATAGCATTTCTTTTATGATCTTTACAGATTACAAATCATAAATCACAACTAACCACAGAAAGTAATGAGCAAAAAAGTCTACGTAGGCAAATCGAATATCCATATGGCGGGGCGGGGAGTATTTGCATCCATCGATTTTAAGAAAAATGCAGTAATTGAGGTATGCCCGGTCATAACAATGAATGCTGCCGATGCGGCCATGATGATGGAGACAACGCTTGCCGATTATGTGTATGAATACGACAAAAAAGGGTGCCTGCTCGCATTGGGTTACGGATCATTATACAATCACCACCTGAAACCTAATGCCAAATATGAGCTGGCCGAGAGCGAAGACCCGCATCCAGGTATGCTGGAATTATACATTATAGCCACCAAGGCAATTGCCAAAGACGAAGAGATTTATATCAACTATGGTAAGCATTTCAACGAAAAATTTGAAAAATAAGCCTTGTAGATAGTTTTCTCTACCTACTAAGTCATCGTTTCTTACCTTTGCGCCTCTTTAAATGGCCATATTTCACAACATAAGCAACCTTCCAGCCTTCACAAATGCCGTTCTCACCATTGGTACCTTTGATGGTGTGCACAAGGGGCATCGGGCTATACTAAGGGAAGTGGTTACCCATGCAAGGAATGTGAACGGTGAAAGTGTGCTCATTACATTTGAGCCGCATCCGCGCAAATTGTTATTCCCCGATCAGCCCCTGGGTATTATTACGCCCCTGGCTGAAAAACTGCAACTCATTACCGAAACCGGCATACAACATGTGGTTGTAGCGCCCTTTACATTAGATTTTGCCAGGTTATCTGCCAGCGAATATATCCGGGATTTCCTGGTAGAAAAGTTTCAGCCACATACTATTATTATTGGCTACGATCACAAGTTTGGGAATGACAGGAAAGGAGATATAAAATTGCTGGAAAACTATAGCGCCAACTATCAATACGAATTGATTGAGATACCCGCCCAGCTCATTGATGAAGCTACTGTAAGTTCTACAAAAATAAGAAATGCCATAACCGGAGGCAAGCTTGAAGAAGCAACACAGATGCTGGGCCGGCCTTACTCCCTTAAAGGCACTGTGATGCATGGCAACAAACTGGGGCGAACAATAGGCTACCCAACTGCCAATCTGAAGCCTGCCGACCCCGATCAGATTATACCTGCTATAGGTGTTTACGCCATCAAAGCCATTTATAACAGTACTACTTACGGAGGTATGCTAAGCATAGGTTACAATCCAACAGTTACAGACAAAAGAGAACTGAAAATTGAAGCCAACCTCTTTAATTTTGATCAGGATATCTACGACCAAACCCTCGAAATTCAGTTCCTCAAAAAGATTAGGGACGAACAAAAATTCGCATCAATTGAAGCTCTGAAGGAGCAGTTGCATTTGGATAGGGAGGAATGCTTAAAAATAACAGGTGAAATACTACCTAATTCCCAAACCTAAATTCCTAATCAGTCATTTCCATATACATCGGGCAATGATCCGAATGTTTCACATCAGGGTAAATCTCTGCATGTTTCAGCTTTTTTGCAAGCGGCTCCGTAACGCTTATATAATCTATACGCCAGCCCTTGTTATTCGCCCGCGCCCCGGCAAACTGGCTCCACCAGGTATATTGGTTAGGCTCTTTATTAAACACCCTGAATGTATCAATGAAGCCATGATCAAACAGCTTATCCATCCATGCCCTTTCTTCGGGCAGGAAGCCGGTATAGTTTTTGTTGCGCACAGGGTCATGAATATCTATTGCTTTGTGGCAGATGTTGTAGTCGCCGCACACTATTAGTTTAGGGTGGGTCTTGCGCAGCTCAGTTATGTATTCATAAAATTCATCCAGCCACTGGTATTTATATCCCTGCCTTTCCTCACCGCTTGTGCCACTGGGAAAGTAGGCATTGATGAGTGTGATTTTCCCGAAGTCAACCCTGATAACCCTGCCCTCCGAATCGCTCTGCATCACGCCATTGCCGTATTGCACAAGGTTTGGTTTTATTTTGGTAAGTACTGCAACTCCGCTATAGCCTTTCTTTTGTGCTGAATAAGAATATACCTCATACCCCGCTGATTCTATATCCGCCTTAGGCACATCCACTTCATGAGCCTTAATTTCCTGCAGGCATATTACATCTGCCGGGTCCGTTTTCAGCCAGTCAATAAAGCCCTTTTTTACGGCAGCACGTATGCCGTTAACATTGTAGGTGATGATACGCATGGATGGTTGTTTTTATGCCGTGAAAGTAGGGAAAATTCGGAGATGCGAAGATAACTACTAGACTTTCGATTGTAATTTGATAACTTTTAAGTTACCTTTGGGTAGTGAAAATACAAAGACAAATCATATTTCATGGTAATTATTTTCAGGATTTCTACATCGAAGCCGATGA
>CAIVEH010000185.1 GCA_903904855.1 uncultured Bacteroidota bacterium
ACCATTTTTTCTCGATTTTGCTAAAAAACGCTCAAAAACCAGAGGGGCTGAATAGTAACAAAATAAGTTTCTTATTAAATGATTAGTTGAAATGTGATCATAATTAGGAGTGAACACATTTTATTAGTATTAAATTTCAATACTAAATATCGTTTTTCAACGGTATTGATCAGGTTTATAAACGGTGATTGAAGATAAAAAGCTATTCTATTTTTGTAACGAAGACTAAACAAATGTTCATATGAAAAAAAGGATTTTATTGATTCCACTTGCATTGGCAGCCCTGACCGGTGTTCAAGCGCAGAGTATAGGGCCAAGCACTCTGAATGCCACAGGAGGAAGTAAAGTTATTGGCAGCCAGGAGTTCGAATGGTCGGTAGGAGAGATGACCATGGTGAGTACCTTTACCGGTAGCAGCGTGATTGTTACCCAAGGGGTTTTACAACCATCGGCAGACAGGACCGCTGTGCCTAATGCCCCAGGGTTGAGCAGCCAGTTGCAGGTATTTCCCAATCCGGCAACATCGGTAGTTAATTTCCGGTATACTTCGGCTTCAGAGGGTACATTGAACTACAGGCTTATTGATATGACCGGCAAGGTGATTATCAGCCAGTCTATGAATGTGAAGCAGGGTGCAAATGAGCAACAGGTGGACCTTACCAGCCTTGCCTGTGCCACCTACTTTCTGGAAATAACCATGAACACATCAGGATCAGAAACCATTTCTTATAAAGTTCAAAAAATAAAATAACCTTTAAAACATAAAACAGTATGAAGAAGATTTTACTATCGATAGCTCTATGCCTTAGTGCAGGAATAGCGGCCATAGCGCAAGCACCACAAGCAATGAACTACCAGGGAGTAGCCAGGAATGTATCGGGTTCGCCAATAGTGTCATCACCAATTGGCCTGAAGCTGTCTGTAATTGATTCGCCAACGGGTATAACAATATATTCGGAGACACAGACGCCAACAACGAATGCATTTGGTTTGTATAATGTAAAGATTGGCACCGGGACTGTAGTTACGGGAACCTTCAGCGGTATCAACTGGGGTACCAACACAAAACATATGATGGTAGAAATAGATCCAGCTGGCGGTACTGCGTATGTAAATGCAGGAACCAGCCAGTTGCTGAGCGTGCCATATGCATTGTATGCAGCTAACGGCCCTGTTGGCCCTACCGGCCCTGCCGGTCCAAGAGGTGATACTGGCGCAACGGGCCCAGCAGGTCCAACGGGCCCAACCGGTCCTGCTGGCCCTACAGGAGCAACTGGCGCTACAGGAGCAACTGGCGCCACCGGAGCAACCGGCCCTGCCGGTCCAACTGGCCCAACTGGATTAACTGGTGCCACCGGAGCAACAGGAGCCACTGGTCCAACAGGCCCAACCGGTCCAACGGGTTTGACGGGAGCCACAGGTGCCACAGGCCCTGCCGGACCAACCGGACCAACCGGACCAACGGGTCCAACCGGCCCCGCAGGTTCAGGCAGTGTAACCTCAATTAATACAGTTGCCGGACAAACTACAGGTGGTCCGATAACTACAACAGGTACAATTGGTTTAGCAACTGCCGGAACAGCCGGAACATATGGTTCTGCTACGCAGATACCTGTTATAACAACAGATGCTTACGGCAGGGTAACCAGTGTTACCAACACTACAGTTGCTGTAGGTGGTTCAGGTACAGTAACAAGTATTAATACATCAGCACCCTTATCAGGTGGACCAATTACTTCTACAGGAACAATAGGTATGACTACATCCGGAGTTTCTCCAGGCTCTTATGGTACTGCAACTTCTGTACCAACTCTGACAGTAGACAGTTGGGGCAGGATAACCGGCGCTTTCAATACCACTATTTCAGGAATAGCGCCAAGTGGTGCAGCCGGCGGCGACCTTTCAGGCACTTATCCTAACCCGACAGTTGCTAAAATTCAGGGCAACAATGTAAGCGCAACAGCGCCTACAGCAGGACAGCATCTGGCATGGAATGCCGGAACAAGTTCGTGGACCCCAACTACTCCTTCCGGAGGTACGCTTACATCTATAACAGCAGGTACAGGACTTGCCGGAGGTACAATCACTACTTCAGGAACGATCAGCATGCCATCAGTAGGTACAGCAGGAACTTATGGTTCAGCTACACAAACACCGGTAATTACTACTGATGCACAGGGCCGCGTTTCAAGTGTAACAAATACAACTATCAGTGGCACCACCCCAGGTGGCGCAGCAGGTGGCGACCTTACCGGTACTTATCCTAACCCGACTTTAGTAACATCTGGAGTAACTGCCGGAACTTATGGTACTACCTCATCTGTGCCAACAATTACCGTAGATGCAAAAGGCAGGGTAACCAGCGCCGTTAATACAGCAATAACAACAGGTGTTGCGGGAACAACTAATTATATCCCGGTATTTACCAGCGCTACAGCAATTGGCAACTCAATCATGTATCAGAATCCGGCAGCGGCTAACCGTATCGGTATCAATTATGGTACTACCAACCATGGTTTGGTAGCTATGAAATCAACATCTGATACCGAAGCATTGTATATTAATATGAATGCTACTCCGTCGGCTGTTACTTCTGGTGTTGGTATTTATGGTGGAGGATATGGAATTATTCGCCAGGAATATACCGGGCCTAACGATAATGTAAGGGTTGGCATATTGGCCACCACTATCAAGTCTATAGCAGATAAGGAGGGAATGGGTATAGAGGGAGCTGGTAATGCTATAGGGGTTAGGGGCCTTGGAGAGGGCAGCGCTACAGGAACTACAATTTATGGGATTGATGGACAATCTTATGGATCAGGGACCTACTCTGTTGGTGTAAGCGGAGATGCTGAAAATTACATTGCCGCACCTACAAATGCTTATGGAGTATATGGATATGCAGTTGGTGGTACTACTAACTATGCAGTATATTCTGATGGGGCCTGTCGTGTTCAGGGAGCGCTCAGTAAATTAAGTGGTAGTTTCGAAATAGACCATCCGCTTGATCCGGCCAATAAATATCTTTATCACAGTTTTGTGGAAAGCCCAGATATGATGAACATCTATAACGGCAACATTACTACTGATGCAACAGGTACTGCTA
Organism: uncultured Bacteroidota bacterium; assembly: GCA_903904855.1. Lineage (GTDB taxonomy): Bacteria > Bacteroidota > Bacteroidia > Chitinophagales > Chitinophagaceae > Nemorincola. The sequence goes on from CAIVEH010000185.1 coordinate 3,107, forward strand.
CTGTGACTATGCCTGATTATTTTAATGCATTGAATAAAGATTTCCGTTACCAGCTTACAGTTATAGGTTCATTTGCACAGGCTATGATCTCTAAAGAAATGAGTGGTAATACCTTCGAGATCAAAACCAATCAGCCTAATACAAAAGTAAGCTGGCAGGTAACTGGTGTTCGTCAGGATGCATGGGCAAACGCTCACCGTATTGTACCGGAAGTTGATAAACCAGAATTTGAAAAAGGCAAATATCTTACTCCTGAATTATTCGGCCAATCAAAGGATTTGAAAATTGGCAGTCCAAAACGTAATAGCGCTAAAAACGACCCTGCTACAATTTCGCATGGCGACAGGGCGCAGAAATAAAAAGCATAGTTTAATATTTGAAACGGGCTACCAGTTGTTACTGGCAGCCCGTTTCCTTGTATATAATAGCTATCTAATTTCTTTTTTGAGTTTGAATCCCTTTGGCTAACATTCAAATACCGGCTAAGAGAATTTATTCTCTTGAATACTTTTAGCTACTTTGTGGAAAAAAACGAAGTGGTGCATTTTAGGCTGGCCAAAATAATATTGTTTTACTGGTTATGCTGTTTCCCGGTTGCTAGTTTCGCTCAGCAACAATATGAACTCAATCAAAACTGGCACTGCATCAAAGACTCCGAACTGAATAAGCCCGGTGAACAAATCTCCCAGGCCACATTTCCATTAACAGGCTTCATTCCTGCTGTTGTGCCGGGAACAGTATTGACAACACTGCTTGAGAACAAAAAAATACCTGACCCGTTTTACGGAATGAATAATGAGCTTATACCTGATATTTATAAGGTTGGCAGGGATTATTATACCTATTGGTTTGTAAATGATTTTAAGGAGCCCTTACCAGGTAAAGGGGATAAAGTATGGCTGACTTTAAGGGGAATAAACTACAGTGCTGATATTTATCTGAATGGACAGAAGGTAAATGAAAAGCCTGATAAGGGAATGTTTCTCAGGCAAAGCTATGATATTACCGATCTGTTGAATAAAGATGGCAATAACCGGCTTGCAGTAATAGTATTTCCACCTGATACAGTTGGTAACCCAAACGGTGGTCAGGGTGGCGATGGGACTATAGCCCATTGCATCACCAATCAATATGTAGCAGGGTGGGACTGGATACAACCAGTAAGGGACAGGAACACGGGTATTTGGGATAAAGTGTTCATTAAGCGTACCAAACAGGTGCATGTTGAGAACACCCATGTGGTAACGCTTGTGCCCGGACGCCGCACTGCTGATGGAAGGCAGAAACCTGCCTTTTTGAAGGTAACCACCGAAGTAGAAAACCCAGATAGCACTCCAGATGTGGAGGGTGTGGCACAGTTTGAAGTGGAAGGTAAAAAAGTCTCCCTGAAAGTTAAGGTAGCTCCAAGGACATCTGAATTTGTAGAGTTCCCATCTGTGCCGCTGGACAGCCCAAGATTATGGTGGCCCAATGGATCTGGTCCTCAGAATTTATATGATCTGAAGGTGCGGTTTCTGATAAATGGGAAGGTCGTTTCTGATGAGGAAAAGGTAACATTTGGTGTGCGCGAACTAAAGGCTGTGTGGAATAAAAAGACGAACAGCCGGGAGTTGCATGTAAACGGGCAGAAGATTTTTATCAAAGGCGGCAACCGGATACTATCTGATGAAATGCTGCGATTCACGAATGAACGGTACGATGCGGAGATTCGCTATCATCGGGATATGAACCTTAACCTGATAAGGGTGTGGGGAGGGGGAATAACGGAGCGACCTGAATTTTATGATGCTTGTGATAAATATGGCCTGATGGTGATGCAGGATTTCTGGGTATCGGGCGACTGCAATGGCCGGTGGTATGACCCGATGAAGCTGGAGGATACAAACGCCCGGAGAAATTACCCTGATGATCATGGCTTGTTACTGGAATCGCTGGCCGATCAGGTGATGATGCTACGCAATCATCCTTCACTGGTATATTGGTGCGGGGGGAATGAGATCAGGCCGCCAGCTGATGTGTTGGTTCCATTCAGGGATTCCATATTGCATGAACTGGATAGTACACGATTCTTTTTTGAGTACTCCAACGATGACAGTATGTCGCTGCACAGCGGTGACGGACCATATACTATACAGCCCGATACTTTTTTCTGGAACCACCGGTCATTTCCTTTCAACTCTGAGGTTGGATCAGTAGGTATCGGGGATATGGAATCCCTGGAGCGGTTTATACCTAAAGAACATCTGGTGCCTCCGTTTTATGATACTAAAAACCATAAATGGAAAGTGGATTCTGTGTGGCAGTATCATAAGTATATCGGCTATGATTCGGCAATAGAGGCATATGGGCATCCTAAGGATATTGAAGACTTTGCCATGAAGGCGCAGTTGGTGAATTATAACCAATACAGGGCGCTAATGGAAGGGTACACCAACCATATTTGGGACTGGTATACCGGTGTTATAATATGGAAAACCCAGAACCCCTGGACTGCTATGCTTGGACAGATGTATGATGTGTACCTGGATCCTAATGCCTGTCTGTATGGACTGCGGGAAGGGGCAATGCCGTTGCATGTAATGTATGATCAGGCCGCGAAAAATATTTTGCTTGTTAACAATGGTTATAAAGCCAGTCCTTTGCTTGAAATAACTGCATTGGTGCTTGACGCACAGGGAGAGGTGCTTTCGCGGAATACAATTTATACATCAGCCCCAGCCAATAAAACTATCATTTGTGGCAAGATGGCAAATGGATGGAGCGATAAAGGGGCATTTGTTTATTTTTGTGTGGTCGATACAGTTATGGATTCGGTATATGACCGGAACCTATACTGGCTGGCTGATAAGGCGGGAAATTATACAGCTATGCAACTGATGCCAAAAGCAAAACCTGGAGCACATGCGGAACTTATAGGCCCTGGCAAAGCAAGAATATACGTTACAAATCCACATGGGGCATATGCTTTTTTTCTTCGCGCTTCTGTAGTTGACAGCAAAACAAAGAAGCGGATATTACCTGCTTTCTGTAATAATAACTATTTTTCAGTTTTTCCATCCTTTACGGAGGAGGTTGAGATCGAATTTACTCCGCAGCCAGGTGTAGTTCCGATAATAGAACTGGAGGGATGGAATGTGGATAAAATGTACATTGATTTAAAAACAGCAAAATGAGAATTATATTTTTGATTGCCTTACTCGTCATATCTGCACAGACATTTGCGCAGCACGATCCTTATATTGGTATTATCCCAGCCCCGGTATCTGTAAAGAAAGCCAGGGGTGAGTTCAGGCTCACTGCTGAAACCATTATAATAACAGATTCGCCGGGACATAAAGCTGTTCGGTTTTTTTCTGATTATCTGAAAAAGGCTGGTTTCAGTAATGGCGTTACAGATGTTAATTCCCTGAACAAAAGCCAGAAAGGGATGAAAAATTCAATAACACTTTCTGTAAATTTTAAAGCTGATCTTCCGCCGGAAGGCTACCAGCTTTTGATATTTGATGACAATATTATACTTAATGGAAAAGGCGCGGGCTTGTTCTATGGTATACAAACACTGATACAGTTAATACAGGTTAAGAACAACAACCTGGCAACAATACCTTGTGCCGAAATTAAAGATTATCCGCGTTTTGGGTATAGGGGTATGCACCTGGATGTGTCGCGGCATTTCTTTAATGTGGACTTTGTGAAAAAATACCTTGATGTAATGGCATCCTACAAGCTCAACACCTTTCACTGGCACCTTACAGATGACCAGGGGTGGCGCATTGAGATTAAGAAATACCCTAAGCTTACAGATATAGGCAGCAAGCGTGCACAAACAAAGATTAACCGTGCGGGCATAGATACTTTCCTTTACGATAATACACCTTATGAAGGATATTATACACAGGACCAGATAAAGGAAGTGGTTAACTATGCTAACTCACTATTTATAACCATTGTGCCGGAAATAGAATTGCCCGGACATTCTATGGCTGCAGTTGCTGCTTATCCTGAACTGAGTTGTGATCCCAACAAGACTTATAAAGTTGCTGAGACATGGGGCGAATTCAAGGATGTATATTGTCCGAGTGAGGAAACTTTTAAGATGCTGGATGATATTTTGTTTGAGGTTATGCTGCTGTTTCCGGGTAAGTATATACATATAGGCGGGGATGAGTGCAACAAGTTTGCCTGGAAGAACTCAGACTTCTGCAAGCAGCTTATTGCCGATAAAGGCCTGGTGAATGAAGAGGGATTGCAAAGCTATTTTATCAGAAAGATAGAACAATATGTAAATGCCCAGGGGCATAGCATAATAGGGTGGGATGAGATACTGGAAGGGGGGCTTGCACCTAATGCCACTGTTATGAGTTGGCGGGGTGAGGCAGGCGGAATTAAGGCGGCCCAGGCCAACCATGATGTGATCATGACCCCTGGCAGCGGTGGTTTGTATTTCGATCATACACAGTATAAGTCGCCATTGGAGCCATTATCAATCGGGGGTAATGCACCTTTGTCTAAAACCTACAGTTATGACCCGGTTCCATCGGAATTAACGAAGGAAGAACAGAAACACATTATTGGTGTACAAGCTAATTTGTGGACGGAATATATACCCACTGCTGCCAAGGCAGAGTATATGCTGCTGCCCAGGATGCTGGCGCTTGCTGAAGTGGCATGGACACCAAAAGGCAATAAGGATTTCAGTAATTTTTCGGAAGAAAGGATACCTCAACATCTTGCCAAGCTGGATGCCAAAGGTTATAATTACCGTGTGCCTGTCGCCATTGGTGCAAGCGATACAGTATTGACCGGATCTAAATTCACAATTGAATTATCCCCATCTGTAGAAGGTGCTACCATCTATTATACGCTGGATGGGTACAACCCAAGGGAAACAGATCTGGCTTATACTGTTCCTTTAAAGATTCTCGTTCCGGAGAATAAAACTGTAGAACTGAAAACCATCGTCATAACCCCGTCAGGCAAACGGAGTATCGTTGCTGATATGAAGTTGCAGAATAAATAAGTAAAATAATGGCAATCTACATGCAGTAACACATGATATTGTATCAGTGCCCTAATCGTTTTGCAATTGCTTCATATTTTCTTACTGAGTCTGGTTTATTGGCAGACTGGTAGGCCATGGTCAGGAACCGGTATGTGGTAGGGTAGTCGGGGTCTACAGCCATAGCCTTGTAGAGCCATATCATGCCTGAATCGGAGCGGCCCAGGCTGAGGAATGATGCGGCCACATTGGTATACATATCTACAACTCCCGGCTTAATGGATATGGCTTTTTCGCATAGCGAAATAGTGCTTTGGTAATCTTTGCGCATAAAGGCAATACCACCCATATTATTTAGCGTGTAGGGGTTAAGGGGGTTGAGATTTAATGATAATTTGCCATGCACTTCGGCTGAGTCGTAGATCCCGCTCCTGAAATAGGCGCCACAAAGCTCGGCTTGTGCATCATCGTAATCGGGATAGAGTGCGATAGATTTGGACAGGTAACTAATGCCATCGCTCATTCCTTTTCTTTGTTTCACCGGGTCTTTTTCTTCTTTGGCAGTGTTGAGATACTCCATGCCCAGGAGGTAATTCAATTTAACCGAGCGAGGGGCTTTTTTAATATCGGCGGAATAGAGGGTAAGATTATCGGTCCATTCAGTGTTTCTGTTAATGGTGAGAGACGCCAGTATTATAGATACCGGAACAATTATTGCAAGCAACTTTGGGGTTTTTAAAATTGTTGCAATATTGTTTTCATCTTTTATTATCCATTTGCTTATGAGCAGAGCCAGCAACAGGCAAAAGCCTGCTGATGGGAAAAACAGGAATCGCTCTCCAAGTGTGGCTGCAATAAGCATGAAGGTATTGGAATAGAGAGAGAGGGTAATGAGAAACCAGAAGATACAAAACGCAAAGGGGTCTTTACGGTCTTTCAGGAACCGGCGGATACTGAATACAATGAGGAAAACATAAACTGCCAGAGATGCGATTGCAGCAGGACTTGTGAAGGTAACGAATGGAATATGATCGTAAGAATAGTCCATGATGAGCGGATAGGGGGCAAACAGCAGTTTTATATAATATCCCAGTATCAGGAAGGCAGATGCAATACGGGTAGCAAGTGGCAGGCCGGGAGTAACAAGGCCATTATCGATAAGCTGTATACTGGCAAACTGGTTGATATGGTAGGTGGAAAATACTGAAGCGCGGATACCAAAAAACAAAAGCACAGCAATAGCCGAACCTATGCTAACAGAGACGCTTCGTTTACGGTCCTCGTTTTTATAAAACAGAAATACCATCAGCAGAACTACATAAAAGGAGATAACTGTTTCTTTGGCCAGCAAAGCGAGCAGAAAACAGAATGAGCCAAGTATAAGATGCTTAATATGGCCTGAGTCTTTGTATTTAAGAAATACATTGAGGCTTAAAAAGGCAAACAAAAAGCACAGTAATTCGTCGCAGCTTTTGATGTTAGCGGCTACTTCGGTATGTATTGGATGCAGGGCAAACAGCAGAGCAGCTATAAATGCAACGGCAGTTTTGCGCCGGCTGAATAAGGAATCAAAGAAGAGGAAAAGCAGCACAACACAGGCTGCATAAAGCAATATGGTTACGAAGTGGTAACCTGCAGGGTTTTTGCCTAAAAACTGGTATTCGATAGCGAATAATACCAATGAAAGCGGGCGGTAAGTATCGTTAGGTACAATCCAGTAGCCATTACGATAAGGGGTGGCTAATATTTCGGGTATGGCAGATATGCCTTTTGCAACAATGGTATTTTTGGTAATAGCTGATTGGTCGTCGTAAACAAAGCCGTTGCTGAGGGTGTTGGCGTATACTATAAATGAGATTACAGCCAGTAGCAGCGCCAGTTTCCATTTCAGGCTGAATTTTTCTGTATTGCTGCTGGCTAGGACAGGTGCCGTAGCTGCTTTTGCCGCAGGTTTTATATTTACTTTATTTTTTGCCATTTTATATTTTGGGTCAGAAAATATCAGGTGTATGCAACGGGGAATTTGGAGCAACAATAATACAATAACAGGAGGATTTATAAAACAATGGAGCGGGTTGAAAATTTGGAATTAGAGATTAACGGTGTTTGTTTGAAATTTAGATCAATAAAGGATTATATATTTCCCGCATAGTATGTGCATTTCTCAATTGTTCCTGACTAGGCTCACTCATTTTGGTTATATATATGCATCAGACAATACGGTACAACTTCCTCATCAGTAAACCATTCCTTTTTCCTAAATTTGTCCAGATCGCAAAACTGGTTCATGATTAAGATTATTTGTTTCACCTTTTTACTGATTTCATCCTCCTTTTACTGCAATGCCCAGGTATTCCCAAAAGAAGGCAATAAACTAAATTACAGGATCGTTGGTTTTTCTTTTCCATCTGAACCGGGTATAGAAAATTATAAAATTGAGATTGCAAATGGTACTTATAATTCTGAGGATTCTTTTGCTAAAAATATAGTTGTTACTCAAACCGATGCAGCAAATAGGTTAATAGTAGAAGTGCCTTACTTTGGCTGTCAGTATACGTGGAGAGTTGTATATAATAAAAGCAAATCACCTGCCCGAAAGTCTTCTTTATATCATTTCAGCACCGGCAGGATTCCGCAACTGGATACAAATTTTGCCCGGCTGTGGATACAAAAAAGAGAAGAAAAATTCCAGGATGCCTATATTTTCATGGACGACACAAGGGCGCTTTATGATATGGATGGCAATGCTGTTTGGTATCTGCCCAATGTTGTAGCCGGAATGAATGATCTGAGCCAGATTCGGGATCTGAAAATTACCTCTGACGGTACAATTACTTTTATATTATCTGATGCTTTAGTGCCTGAGATCTTTGAAATAAAGTATAGTGGAGATGTTATATGGAAAGGCCCGAATGACGGCAAGGTATGCAGTGATAATTGTGAACATTACCATCACCAATTCAGTAAACTTTCCAACGGTCATTATATGGTTATGGGTACAGAATCTGTTAAGACGAAAGTGCCGGGATTTAAACCTAAAGCCTTACCAGGGTCTACAGACTATAATACAGGCGCTAACCCTATGGAATTTATGATACGTTATGGTGTGCTAATAGAATATGATATGAAAGGAGATGTTGTGTGGTCATGGAAATCTTCGAAATACTTTTCTGGGTCGGATATTATGAATTACAGAGATCCTATATCGGGGATGCCCGGACTGGAAATGGATGCAAATTCATTTTATTTTGACGAAAAAGCTAAAGAACTATATATAAGTTACAAAAACATCAGCCGTATAATAAAAGTAAAATATCCTGAAGGGGCAGTGCAAAATGTTTATGGCGAAATTTTTGAACCTGATGTGCCGGCAAAAGGTAATGGCTTGTTTGCCGGGCAGCATAGTTGTGGCATTTCGGGAGCTGGAAACTTATACCTGTATAGCGACATGGTAAATAAGAAAAACAGCGCTTCGGAAATCCTGGTAATGAAGGAGTCGTCGACGTTAAATAATACCCTTGAGCTTGTTTGGAAATATGAATGCCCTGCAGATAAAGCGGCCCAAAAAGGAAAACAAGACCACCTGCCCGGTGTGGTAAAAACAGGAGGAAACGTAACAGAATTGCCGGATCGCTCCTACTTTGTTTCAGAATGCAATCCGGATGGATACCTTTTTATAGTGAATGAAGATAAAGAGGTACTTTTTAAGGCTCAGCCTATTAGAGTGAATACGGTGCAAAACCTATGGGAGCCATTTCCGCAAAACAAGGCAAATATTATCCCTTCTAGAAAGGCTTTTGAAGACTTGGTGATGAAGCATTGAAATTCAAAACAGAAATGTCCTTAATCCGGTTTTCCAAATCACAACAGGCATATTTTAATAAAATACTACGATCATACGCATATTTTATATTGGCTTATGAGGTAGTTTAATCTCATTTCGGGTCTGGAGAACGAATATATTAATGTTAATATTTAAATTTTGAAAAAAAAATGCGTTTTTATTTTTTCATTTGCAATTTAATTTGTTAAATTTACTTCGTTAATCTGTGTTATACCTGTTTTGTCTGCAATTTTTCAGGCAAAATGTGTAACATTGAGCTAGTAAAATCAGTTGAAGCAACAACCACAAATCAGTAAATTTTTATTTAAAAACCATATAGTTTATGAGACCACTTTACCTACAAAAATTGGTAGTTATAACCACTATCTTTTGCGCTCTTAGTATAGGATTGAAAGCGCAAAGTGTAACCTTCGCTACGACCGGAGGTCCATTTACCTATACAGTGCCTGCCGGTGTTACCGCAGTGGGTGTTGATATGACAGCCGGCAGCGGCGGTAACGAATATTCAGGATTTGGCGGTCCTGGTGGTAAAGGCGGGCGTGTGCAATGCACAATGGCTGTTACTCCCGGGCAGACTTATTATGTATATGTAGGCGGCGCTGGTACCAATGGCACCAGTAGCTGTACTTTAGCAGCGGGTGGCGTAAACGGTGGCCAGTCTGCTACAAACTATTACGCAGGCGGCAGTGGTGGCGCATCTGATATCCGGACAGTGGCCGGAGGATATGCTACAGGGTTGACCAGCCGACTAATAGTAGCCGGCGCAGGTGGCGCAAGTGGTTACTATTGCGCCTGCACATCAGATAAAGGCGGTGATGGTGGTGGTGTTACCGGCGGTAACGGCAATTATGGTGGCAGTTTCAATTCTTATTGCGGTGGTGGTGGAGGGCAAACTCTGCTTGCCAATGGTTCTACAAGTTATGGTTCAACTACCTATCAGGGAACATTAGGTTATGGTGGCACAACATTAAGTGGTTGTTATTACAGTGGCCCAGGTGGAGCTGGCTATTATGGTGGCGGCGGCGCCGGATACTATTGCGGCGGCGGCGGCGGATCATCGTATCCTGCTGCCAATGGCGGTCAGATAGCCGATCTTGTCCATACCCAGGGTTATCAGTCAGGAAATGGATATGTTATTATATGTTCTCCAAATCTTGGTACAGTAATAGGTAACTCTCCGGTATGTGTTGGCCAGACAAGATCTTTGAGTTCTACAGGTTCGGGTGGAGCATGGAGCAGCGGTAATCCTTCCATTGCTACCGTATCTTCAACAGGTTTGGTAACTGGTGTATCAGCTGGTATAGCTACAATATCTTATGCAGCAGCAGTAGCCGGTTGTGGTTCCGGTTTCCTGTTGGTTTCAGTAACTGTTAATCCATTACCTACTTCTATTATTGGTACTGCAAGTGCCTGTATTGGCGCTAATTCAACACTCAGCGATGCTGGTGGTGGTACATGGACATCGAGCAACAGCACACTTGCTTCAGTAGGTTCAACTACTGGTGTGGTAACAGGTATTACAGCAAGCGTTCCTACTATTACTTATACTTTACCGGTTACAGGTTGTTATACTACTGTTCCATTTACGGTAAATCCGCAGCCTGCAAGTATTGTAGGCAGCACAGTTGTTTGTGCTTCGGGCGCTACAACAACGCTTACAGATGCTACACCATCTGGTACCTGGAGCAGCGCCAATCCGGCGGTTGCCACAATTACATCGGGTAGCGGTATTGTAACTGGCGGCGTAGCGGGTTCTACTACCATTGCTTATACTTTAGCAACAGGTTGCCAGGTTACATTCCCATTAACAGTTAATGCACTACCTGCAATTCCAACCGGAAGCGCTAGTGTTTGTGCAGGTTCAACAGTAACATGGACAGATGCAGGTGGCGGCACATGGAGCAGCAGCAATGTATCGGTAGCATCAGTTGGTGGCAGTGGTATTGTATCGGGTGTATCGGCAGGTACTGCAAATATTACATATACACTTTCTACAGGTTGCTCCAATTCAGCGCCAATACTGGTGAATCCGGTTCCGGCAGTAATTGGTGGGTTAATGACTTTCTGTAACGGAGGTACAACAACTCTTACTGATGCATCGTTAGGTGGATCGTGGACCAGCAGCAATCCAGGTATCGCAACCATTATTCCAAGTTCGGGCTTTGTGAGCAGTGTTTCATCTGGCTTACCGATAATGACGTATACATTGCCTACAACCTGCTATGTTACCCAGCAAATAACTATCAATGCATTACCTACATCATTTTTAGTAACAGGTGGCGGCGCTTTTTGTGCCGGCACAGGTGGTGTGCACATCGGTTTGGGATTATCTACAACCGGTGTTAATTATCAGTTGTACAACGGCCCTACTCTTGTTACAACTGTAGGTGGCAGCAATGCACCTCTTGATTTTGGTATTGATTCAATTGCCGGTACCTATACTGTAATTGGTATCAATACATCTACTGCCTGTACGAACAATATGACTGGCAGCACAACAATTACAATCAATCCATTACCAAATACTTTCAATGTGACCGGCGGCGGTAATTTCTGCCCTGGTACTGCAGGTGTGAATATATACCAGAGCGGTTCAGCTGTTGGTATCAATTATCAGCTGCTGGTAGGTGGCGTTGCAACCGGAAGTGTATTCCCAGGCACCGGATCATCCATTGATTTCGGCCCTCAAACAACTCCGGGAATATATACAGCAACAGCAATTAACCCAACTACAGGTTGCCGTAAAAATATGGTGGGTAGTGCCACTGTGGTACTGAACTCAGTTCCACCAATACATAATATTAATGCAGGTGGCAGTTATTGCACTGGCGGCTCTGGAGTAGCATTAACGCTTGACGGATCAGAAACAAGTGTTGTTTACCAGTTGTATTACGGAGCCAGCCCACTTGGGTCTCCAATGACAGGTACTGGGGCATTGCTTAATTTCGGAGTTCAGACAGGTGCAGGTGATTATACAATCATTGCAACCAATACATCAACAGGTTGTGTGAGCAATATGTCAGGTACTGCTAACATATCAATCAATCCATTACCGCTGGTATTCTTTGTTACCGGCGGCGGTGGTTTCTGCCTTGGCAGTTTGGGAGTACACGTTAATCTGAATTATTCAACCACAGGTGTGAATTATCAGTTATACCGCGGACCATCAGTTGTTGGTTCACCATTATCAGGATCGAATGCAGGACTTGATTTCGGTCTTCAGACTACACCTGGTACTTATTCTGTAGTTGCAATTGATGCATCAACAGGATGTACGAAGAATATGTCTGGCACTGCCAATGTATTTATCAACCCGGGACCAACTGCCCATAATGTTATCGGCGGTGGTAGTTATTGCGATGGTAGCACAGGGCTGCATGTAGGCATGGATGGTTCAAATTCGGGAACTACTTACCAATTATGGTTTGCAGGTGCACCATTGGGTACACCAGTTAGTGGAACAGGTTCTGCTATAGACTTTGGTATTAAAACTGATGCAGGCGACTATACAGTAACTGCTACAAATTCTTCAACTTCTTGTATAGCAACTATGACCGGAACAGTAAATATCTCGGTTAACACATTGCCAAGTGTATATACAGTATCAGCAGCTGGTACCAGCTATTGTGCAGGTGGCAGCGGAATTGATATATTATTAGGTAATTCTGATGCAGGTGTTAATTATCAGTTGTACAGGGGTGGGGCGGCAGTAGGCAGTCCGGTTCCTGGTAGCGGATCACTTCTGGATATGGGCTTGCATACACCAGCCGGACTTTATACAGTAAGGGCTGTTAATACAACAACAGGTTGTTCAGCAACAATGTCTGGCGGCGCATCAGTATCTATCAATCCTGCTCCTGCTCCTTATGTAGTAACCGGCGGTGGTAATTATTGTGATGGTGGCGCAGGAATGCACATCGGAATGGGCGGTACTTCACTGGGAGTTGATTATTCACTCTATACTACCAGCGGAACTTTTGTAACGATGTTGGCTGGTACAGGTTCGGCGCTTGATTTCGGTTTGAATCCGGCAGGCAGTTATAAAGTTGTAGGAGTTGATCATTACACTACTTGCCCGGCAAATATGGCAAATACAGTTGCAGTAGGAATTAATCCATTGCCAACCCAATACACTGTAACCGGCACAAACAGTTATTGTGTGGGAAGCGCAGGAGTTCCTGTTAATCTTTCTTCTTCTACCGCAGCAATACATTATCAGTTGTATAATGGCACAACAGCAGTAGGAACAATGCATATTGGTTCTGGTTCATCCATCAGTTTCGGTTCTCTGACTGCAGGCAACTACACAGTAGTAGCTACTAATCCAGCAACAGGATGTACTAATCTGATGGCAAGCAGCGCAGTAATTACAGCAAATCCATTGCCTTCATTACAGACTGTATCTTCAGGTGGTACTTATTGTGCAGGTGGAACAGGTTATGATGTAAGTCTGGGCGGTTCTTCAACAGGTGTTAACTACCAGCTGATGTATTCTGGAAGCACTTCAGGTATCCCAATGAGTGGTACAGGTTCTGCGCTTGATTTCGGTTTAAAGACAGCTGCAGGAACTTATACTATAGTTGCTACAGATACAACTACTTTTTGTACTCGTAATATGACTGGCGGCGCTGTAATTACCATTACACCTCAACCAGCAGTTGATACAGTACTTGGTGGTGGCGCTTATTGTGCCGGTGGTGCAGGCAGGGAAATTCATCTTAACACCTCAAACAGTGGTATCATGTATCAGCTGATGAGCGGTTCTACTGCTATCGGTGGCCTGGTATCAGGTACAGGCAGTCTGATCTCCTTCGGTACATTTACCGCAGCAGGCACATATACAGTTGTTGCCAGCCCAGGTGGCCTTTGCCAGACAAATATGGCCAACAGCGCTTCAATTTCAATTAATCCTTTGCCAACTGTACATAATGTAACAGGTGGAGGCAGTTATTGCGCTAATACCAATGGTGTGGCAGTAAACCTGAACGGATCAAATACAGGTATACGTTATGTAATGTATCTTGGTACTTCAATTGTTGATACAGTTGCTGGTTCAGGATCACCACTTAATTTCGGTCTTCAGACAACTCCAGGCCTTTACACAGTAGTAGCTACCAATACTATCACTGGTTGTACATCTGCAATGGCAAGTTCGGCTGCAATAAGTATCATACCTGTACCTTCAGTTTTCGTTGTATCAGGCGGTGGAGCTTATTGCTCTGGTGGCGCTGGTTCAGATGTAATATTGAACAATTCAAGCACCAATGTTAACTACCAGCTTTACTTCAATGGCGCGGTATCAGGATCACTGGTACCAGGTACTGGTACTGCAATTGATTTCGGTATGCAGACTGTAGCAGGTAATTATTCTATTTCCGGTACTGATGCAGCTACCCTTTGTAAGAGTGATATGGCCGATACAGTTAGCGTATCAGTAGCCCCGATTGTTACTCCTGTAATTACTTCAATTACTGCACATCCTGGGTTCTCAATCAAGATGGGACAGTCTGATACATTTACAGTTAATGTAACAAATGGCGGCACCAGCGGTCCATTGTATCAGTGGAAGATTAACCGTTTCGCAGTTGCAGGTGCTACCAACAGTACTTTCATCAGCAACCAATTGGCTAATAATGATTCAGTATCTTGCGATGTAACAAGTACCGGAATGTGCGGTGATGTAACTGTGAACAGCTATAAGGTTATGACCGTAAGGAATACAGTAAATGTTAACCAGCTTACTGCAGGAACAGGTGATGTAAAAGTTGTACCTAATCCTAATAATGGCTTCTTTACAGTTACCGGTTCATTGGGTACATCTGATGATGTAACAGTAACACTGGAAGTAATGGATGTAGTAGGACATGTTATTTACTCGCAGAAAGCAGTGGCCAACGGTGGAAAACTCAATGAAGGTATTCAGCTTAACAGCAACATTGCTAATGGCATGTATCTGTTGAATCTCCGTTCAGATATCTCTAACCAGGTTTTCCATATTGTTGTTGAAAAATAAACAATAGCAGGAAAATAAATATTGAAACAGGCTGTCTCTAAGGCAGCCTGTTTCATTTTAACTATACAGGTTAATAAATTTGTTTTCTTAGAAACAATTTCTCCTCTGTTTTTTTTATCTTCATGCCCTCAATTCCAAATCAGCCAGGCAATTACAATTACTACCATGCAGAAATTTTATCGTTTGTTTATCCTCTTCCTGGCCGTTTCTACTTATTCATTAGCGCAGTCTGAAAAGCTGGAGCGACTGATGGAATACTATGCTGTGCATGATAATTTCAATGGTACAGCGCTCGTAGTGCGTAAAGGAGCTGTTCTTTTATCAAGAGGATATGGATACAGGGATGCAAAAACCAGGAGCAGGAATACGGAGAATACGATTTATGAACTTGGTAGCAATACCAACTTGTTTACAGCAGAACTGATAGTACAGCTGGATAGCAAAGGTAAGCTGGGGCTTGACGATAAATTGACAAAATATCTGCCTGACTATCCAAATGGCGACAGGATTTCTCTTAAGCACCTGCTTACCCAGTCTTCAGGAATATATAATTATACCAATGACCCTGCATTCTGCGTTAGTCCACGGTATATATTTAAAAACAGGGATGAGATTATTGACAGGTTTAAAAATCAACCATTAGCCTTCGCACCCGGAACTGACTTCCAGAACAGCAATTCAAATTATTTCCTGCTGGCTACAGTTATAGAAAAGATTACTCATAAAAAATATGAGAAAGCGATTAAGGAAGAGATACTGTTTACGTGTGGTATGACTCATACAGGGTTTGATTATCATCATCTGAGAGATGAATATAAAGCTATAGGTTATGATGCTACAGGCGCTGAAAAGTATGCAGAATTACCGGCAAGAGACACGCTCCTGATTTTTTCGGCAGGGGAGTTATATAGTTCTGCCAATGACCTGCTGAAGTGGCACAGGGCATTGCTCAACCATAAATTGCTGCCTAAAGACTGGCAGGACCTGGCATTTGCACCTATTAAAAACCAACATGCCCCTTGCTGGGATATTTACCCTCTGTGCAGCCGGAAATTTATGCAACATGCCGGGGAAATAAGTGGTTTCCGTAATTATATTGTGAGGCAGGAAGATGATGATGTGCTGGTAGTGCTTTTGGAAAATGTGGTGCGGAACGGAGAAAGTGATTCATCAATAGCCAGTAATATTATTCATTGCCTCTATGATAAGAACTATGTGCTGCCGGGTGAAAGAAAGCGCGCGACGACAGTAGCCACTGACAAACCAGAACCTATAAAGAAAGAAAAGAAAGAGAAGAACATACACCCTGTAAGTGCCGGAAATATGAAGAAATATGTAGGTGAGTTTGAAATAACACCGGCTTATACACTTATATTCACCTTGATTGGAAATGATTTGTATGCCTCTACTCCTGACCAGAAAGCAATAATGATGGTACAGGAATCAGAAACCTTATTCAGGGCAGCGGGCTGGAATGCAGAAATTGAGTTTGTGATGGGTGATAAGGGCGCTTTCAATAAAATTGTGCTGCATCAGCAAGACCAGTTGATACCCGGTATCAGATCGAAATAGGATTCCGGGTGCTAATAAAAGAACCAGGAATATTTATCGGTATTCTATTTCGCGCACTGTAAATGTGGCCGGATCATCATTTTTTAAAGTAATGCGCTTAAGCCAGTTACCGTTTTCATCTTCATTTTCATATTCAAATGTGGTTGTGTATTTAAGGCTTTGATGCGAATCAAATTCTTTGACAAGTACCTCATTACCTTTATCATCAAATTTCGAATTGCATTTAAGGAAGAGGCTGCCATATTCGTTGTAGCTGTCTTTTATTATGCGGTTGCCTTTGCCATCATAGCGGTTGATTACCTTCAGAAAGAGTATGCCCCCCGCATCGTAATTATCTTCCTCAGTTTTATTTCCTTTTTCGTCGTAGAGACATGTTGTTCTTACATTCAGCGTGCCATCGGCTTTCAGTCTTTTCTCCTCTTTCAGTTTGCCACTGTCATTATAGGTAAATACTGTACGGGATAAGGTAACACCATTGGGTGAATAGGTGATGAAGGAGACCATATTGCCGGTATCGTTGTAGGTGGTTAAGGTTCTGAGCATCAGGCTGTCGCCGGCTGCATGGTATTCTTTTTCGGTTACAGATTTTATTTTGCCTTTTAGTTTCTGCCTGATTAGATCATTTTTGAAATGGCTGCGTGAAACTGACTGAGCGTTGGCGCCCAGAGTAATAACCAGCAGACAGATTAATAGTTTGAATGATTTCATTTAAATACGGTTTTTTATTTTGGTACCCTGCAATCTATTTTGATTGACCCGAGCCATTGTAAGTGCAACAAAAATACTACCAATTTTCAATAATATTATAAATTGGAAGTTAGCGAAATGGTAAGGATGGAGGCATTTTCAATGTTCTGGAAGGAGTTGCGTGTGATTTGAATTTAATACTTAGACAGAAAAAAATAACCTGAAGTATTGGTATACATCAGGTTATTTTATAAGGTAATTTTATATTGTCAGATCTGGCAGTAAACCAGATTTTGAATTAGAATACTTTAGGGCAAGACCAGTTGTAGTTTGGATTTCTTTCCTGCTTGTTGATACGGCCCAGGTAGATGATGGAAATTTCGTAAGCGCCCATACCGCTGGTTGCGGGAGTGAAGCTGGATACGTTGACATCATAACTTACGCCAAAACGCATTTTAGACCACTCAAGACCGATGTAAGGACAAATTGCATCGCCATAGCGATACCAGCCACCTAAGTAGAAAATGGTATTTTTCTGGAACTCTTCGTCATGACCGGGATTAAGTACAAAACCTACCGCAGCGCCAAGAACTACTTCGGTAGCTGATGCCTGACTCTGATAAAGAGCACTTGCATATAATACCGTATTTTCGTTCATGTCGAATGAACCACCCAGGTAGCCAGTGTGGCGGGAATGGATTGTTGCGTTATCGCTTAAAAAGGTTTCGGTAGGGTTGGTAAGATGGTAATAAGAGTATCCGATGTAGGCAGTAGAATGGTCGGCTACTTTGCCTGAATACATGATACCTCCGTTGAAATCGGAATAACCTATCTGAGTTTTAGGGAAAAATTCTTTGGTAGGATTAACCAAGCCCTGGCCTGGAATATTCATATCTTCGAAGGTGAGTTTCGAGAAATCGAGGGATTTCTGAACATAATAGCCCTGGAAACCAATGGAGATATGCTGTAACCGATCGAAACCAAAAGCTTTATGGTATGCCAGAGAAAGCCCGGCAGTAGTGTTGGTAAGGCCGCCGGTTCCTGATTTATCGTACAATACCATTAATCCCATACCCATTGCATCACCTTCAGGCAATTTGCCTTTCAGCATAGCCATATCGAAGGATGCAGTACCGGTAATGTAAGGATTGGTAGATACGGAACTCCATTGTGTCCTGTAGTTGCAGGCAAAACGGATATCTTCAGATACCAGACCTGTCATAGCCGGATTCAAAGTGAGCGGAGATGTGAAATATTGTGTAAAGTGCACATCCTGCGCGATTGCAGGGCCCGCCAACATTAACGAAACGCCAACTCCAAATAATAATTTCTTCATCGTTATAGTCATTTATTAAAATCAATTAAAACCGTACCGCAATTTAAGCGAATTATTCTTTCTATACAAGACAATGTGAAAGATTATTTTGGTTGGGTAGAAAAACAATTTTATTCTACAATATTAGTAATAGTCCTGGAAAAGCACTTTTGAGGCCATTAGCAGTACTCAGGCGATTTCAACACAATGGGCACAAAGAGAAACACAAGGTTAACTGCCCTTGTTAATTCTAGATTGTTTATTATTGTATCAATACTTCGTGCCAGGCCATTTTTAAGGCCCGCCCGAAATAATCGGGAGGCTATTTTGGGCTAAATGGCAAATCTTTGTTCGGCAAATTAACGGAGTTATATCAGGGCCCCTTTGACTAGTGGGTTTCTAATTTTGATATGGCTTTTTGTTTGGTTATCTCATTCTCTTGAAAAAACGCAATGGGATAATAGTAATCGCTGAAACCATTGCTGGTGGCTGATATAAAATAAATTACGATTATCTCATCTTATCCCATTATATGTACCGTAGGAGAGTTGACTCGTGCTAAAATAGGTTGTTGAGAGATTGAAGCTCAAGTTACCATTATTTCCTGCTATTAGCGCCTGTACTTTCTTTTTGTTTGAAAAAGAAAGAACCAAAGAAAAGCAATTTTTTTTCAATTGCTCCGCTGAAAAAAAAGGCTCTGCGACTTGTATCAGCCAGCTCTATTCAGCCGGGTGGGGCTGGTAATTCTGGCTATGATTGCATCTATTTTGCTTTTGGATGTTGTTTGGCTTCTGTTCTTCATGTTGATTCATCGGTTAGTCTACGCCATTATTAAGGCCCTCCCGAAAAAATCGGGACTGGCTATTATGGCTAAACGGCAAATCTTTGTTCGGCAAATTAACTGAGTTATAATATAGATCATTTGATTAGTGGGTTTCTTTTATTAAAAAGGCGTTTTGTTTGGTTATCCCATTGTCTCAAAAAAACGCGATGGGATAAGGGTAAATGTTGAAACCCTTGCTGGTGGATGATATGAAACATTTTCTGATTATCTCATCTTATCTCATTTTGCGGAATTGGGAGTTTGGAAACCTAGCTTCTGTATGTCTGGATTGAGAAACACCAGTTTTAAACTGGTGAGATTGCTCAGACACAGGTCGGCTACGCACAGGCTTAGCTACAGACCTGCGCCAGACGACCTTTTTGTATGGTTATCCCATTCTCTATAAAAACGCAATGGGATATTGGTAATGGATGAAATCCTTGCTGGTGGCTGATATAAGTCATTTTTCGATTATCTCATCTTATCCCATTGACTTATCACTCAGACAGGTTATTATCCCACTTCGGCAAGCTCTGTGCAGGCTCGAATTAATGTGCAAATGCGTAAATATGAGAAATGTGATAATGCATTCAAATGTATGTAGGTAATAAAAATATGCGATTTTCAATCGCCGAAATCATCGAGAATGTTTGGATTTTCGATTTTCAATCGCCTAAATCAGTGGGAATGTTTGTGTGGTTGGTGCTTAAGTGAGCAAAAAGCCCTTCGATAAACTCAGGATGGAAAAATGATTGTTTCATAGTTGTAAAAATGTTATTTATGGTGAAATTTGGGTCAAATATAAAATGAAAAATTGGAATTTCCTAATTTATTAGCATAATTATTTTGTGGTGGGATTCGCCAGTTTTAAACTGTTGCGATTGCTTAGACACAAGTCTGCTATACACAGGGCTTTGTAACAGACGTGCGCCACATTGAAGAAATGGTAGAAGTCGGTATCCGTTATAGTTTATTCGTAAGAATGGATATTAGCGCCTAACATCTTTTTATTATTACTCACATTTTACGCCCATCTGGTGAAAATTCCGAAATGAATACTTATCTTTGACGTTAGTAACGCAAAGCATCAGTATGATTTTGTCTTTTAATTGCAAGGATACAGAGAAGATATGGGATGGCGAGCGTTCGGCTAAATTTCCTGTTGAGATACAGGAAATTGCCAGGCGGAAACTGAGAATGATTAACAATTCGCAAAATATCGCTGACTTAAGGATACCGCCTGCAAACAGGCTGGAAAAACTGGAAGGGAAATTATCGGGCCTCCATTCTATCAGAATAAACGATAAATGGCGGATTGTATTTAAGTGGGCATCTGGCAATGCGATTGATGTGGAAATTATGGATTATCATTAAATATTGAATTACTATGAGCAGACTAAGAAATATCCATCCCGGAGAAATTCTATATGAGGAGTTTCTGAAAGAGTTAACTATTTCGGCATACCGGCTTGCGAAAGAGACTGGTGTGCCGCAAACAAGGATATCGGGTATCATAAAAGGCACCAGGCGTATAACGGCTGATACCGCACTACGCTTCTCACAGTACTTTGGCAACTCTCCAAAATTCTGGCTTGGTTTACAAGACGATTACGACCTTGAAGAAGAAATACTTTTGAAGGGAAAGGAAATCAGTGAGATCAGGAGCTGTAAGTCGTATGCTGCGTGATGATGTGCGGGCGGCAAAATATACAGATGGCTTAATGATACCGTTAGTGGAGGCTAAACAGGAATGGTTAGATAAGCCCTATTTTATTTCTACCCACGGTTGAAACAGTGGGCTATGGTAATGCGGAATATTTTATTGCTGCCACCTACTCCTTTACAAACCGCTGCACCTCACTGCCGTTTATTTTTATAAAGTATACTGCTTGCTGCGTAAAATTGTGCAATGATATGTTTCACGCAAAGGCGCAAATCAATCAATTGATAACAGGTATTATATAAAAACAAGACCGCAAAGCTATCAAAGATTGCAAGGCATAATTTTATGCGGATTAAACTATAGATACCATTTATCTTTACAGTACAGCATTCTAGCCAGGTACAATATCCTGTATGACTTCTTAAAAGGCTAAGGAAAATACTGATCAGTTGGCAGGTATAAAGACTGATTATGTTCAGAGCACATGGTATAGTTGGCTGCACCTTTTACATACACATTGTATGGTGCCTGGTGATAGCCCTTACCATAAAAATAATATAGCCCTGCTTTGAGATTGGTAAATGTTGCTACCGGTATCGTATCTACCAAAACGCACCTTGCCGAATCGTCATAAATGCCATCCGTTGGCGTATTAAGCGATCCATATTTTATATATACCAAGCAGCTATCCACAAAAGAGGTTAAATGGGTTGGGCTTATTGAAATAGTCGCATTTCCACCCTTTCCGCCACCTGAACTGATACAACTTCCTTTAGGCTTGCAACTTCCCAAGATAACGACGATAAAATGGATTGATATTATTATCGCTTGATGTTTCATAAGATAAATTTAATCGTATTTTGTTGGTCTCTGTTTTTTGAAAGCCAGATGATTTTACAAACCACTTACCACTTTTTTTCAAGGTCTTTTTATTCCTTTACAAAACTCATCACCTCACTTGTTGGGCTGTTTTCAGTTTTATTTTACCCTGCTGATGTAATTTTACCTGCTTCAAAACGTCTTTAATGCTTTCCAAAATTTCCTGTTTGGATGGCGTTGCCTCCAGAAGTAGAGGTGTTTCGAGGTCTTTGTATTTTTTGGTTATTTTTTTCCATTCTGCAATAGGAATAAAGACGCCTAATACGTGCCCCTTATTATCGTATGTGTATTGCGGCATCATAGCAGAGCAAAAATAAGTAATGAATTCTGAACTGTAAATTATTTACGGTGAGGGTTGGTGGTAGAGAGGTGAGTACTTTCAGAGGTGATTCTAATCGGATCTGGATTATAGACCCACTTGAGGTTGCGAAGCGCAAAGGCTGTAAATACTGTTATTATTATTCCTTATCTTTGAAAATGGATAACTGAGAACTAAATTAAAATGAAGGTACGGGAAGCAATAAAATTAATTGAAAGTGATGGATGGTATCTGGTAAGACAAAATGGAAGCCACATGCAGTTTAAGCACCCAGTTAAAAAGGGGCTGGATACTAAAGCTAAGTGATGTTGATTAAATAAAGTA
>CAIVEH010000186.1 GCA_903904855.1 uncultured Bacteroidota bacterium
CATCAGGTTACCTGAATTATCCCTTACACTACCATTAATAATATAAGAGCCAAGAGCTTTGATTGTATCAGTTGCATGCATATTATATCCATCCCTTACGCTGTCTATCTGTATTTTATCAGCAGGGAAATCGGGGGTAAGTGCAGGGTCGCCCAGTAAGGAAAACTTATGAAAATTAACAATCGCTCCGACATCTTTCGACTTACCAAAAAGCACATTTTTACCTATTCTGCTTGCTGCCCCTATAGTGTTTCTTATATTATTTGCCTTGGGCACAAACTGAGCGATCAGATATTCTGTATCTAACATCTCATTATATCCTGAATAAACAGCCTGGGTTGTGGTAAGCACCGCGATTACGCCTCCTGCCGACCTGATCAATAATTGTTCGGCAGATGATACATATTGCGGATGGTCGAACTGCCCGAAATCGCAGGTGGCAGTAATCATTATAGGCAGCATATTTGCGTTGTTCCATTTATTATAATCATCTCCTGTTAGTATCCGCTCCGACGACCAGACAGTAGGGTTGCCATGCCCGTTATAATTGATCAGAAAGGTACCATTAAAAACCTGCTGGTTGAGCGCGGCATTGGCATTGGGGCAGCGGGGTCCAGCTGGCGTAGAAACAATAGGGATAGCATCAACATAAATTTTTTCCTCATTATACAAATTATTGCCTGCTGCACTTAGCTTGCCAGCAATCCTGTCTGCAACACCCATATGGTCACCGGCACTATCATAAACACTATCTCTCACACAGCCCTTATCGGCAACAATTGTTGCCGAAACACGCCATGGTCCCAGCGTTGCTGGACTGTTATAGTTGATCATCTTATTTACAAGAGCGTTGGCATCATTTACCGTCCTTGCAGGTAACCGGCCGATACCTATATCCAGTGCATTAATAATCCCATAATTTTCTATATCTTCTTTATCATCCAGAAAACCATAAAAATCATCGCTGGAAAATGCGTTGTCATTATTGAAAGATTCTAATGATTCAAACACCGGAACAAAATTACTGTTGTTTGCCAGTCTGTGCTTATAATCATAAGATGCCCCTCCGAATAATAAAAGATAGCCGGGCATAAGCGAACTATCGGTACCAGCCCGGTCATAAAACATTTTTGCAAAATCCCTTATGGCGCTTATATCCTGAGCACCAGATGAAAACTCATTATAAACCTGATCAGTTGTTGCTACCACTACTCTCAGTTTATCATGGTCGCGGTGGTACTGTGCCAGTTGCTGAGCCTGGTCCTGAAATCCAGGATAGGTAACTATTATCAGATCAGCTGCAGGGCTTCCATGCAGATTCTGGTTAGGCACCTGCGCAATATATTTTGGCGCATACAGGCTGGCGCTGTTCATTGCTACAAATTCGTGCAGCATTGAGGCATCCTGTGTAAAATTATAATTACTACCATCAAATGTTCCGGGCATTATTACCGGAGTTTGCGGATTGGTAACATCCCATACCGATGTACTGGCATTAGCCCCTGCCAGAGAATAATTAGCTATTTTTCCAGATCCTACACTTTGCCAGTCCCTGAAACTCATCTGGTCGCCTGTCATAACCAGCCTTTGCCTGCCATTCAACTCTATATAATTAAGGTACCCTATACTCTCTCCATCACCCGGATTAAAGGTAATTGTTACGGCAGCAGTCGAAGAATTGCAGGCTACCGTATTGGCAATAGTATCAAGGTCCATTACGAAATCCACACTGGTCGGATTTACAAAGTCGTAAGATCCTACTCTATTCCCGTTCAATGTAGCGCTTACTGCAGATAGATTGGTGGCCGATGTCGCGGCAAAAGAAATATAGCAGTATACATTACTCATTACCTGGCCCAGGTCAAAATTGAACGATTGTACGGTATTGCCCACAGATGGGTTAAATTGTTCTCCATACCAGAATCTGCCTATACCGGCCGAATTGACCAGGTCAAGCTCATGTACAGCATAATAGTTGAATGAACTTACATTTACATTGCCGGTTGGCAGCGTCTGTTGCGTTGAAACCCGCTTTCCAGCCCCCGAATTAAATGATACAAAGTAATATGCAGTATCCGAATACAGGTTGATCTGATGATTAAACCGCTGATTAATACTATCCTTATACCATGCCATTGTACCAACCCCATAAAAAACAACATACTCGCCATTGTCAAATGTATTATCTCCATTCCCGTTAAAAAGAATACTATTTTCTACCAGATCAACCGGACGGGGGACTGAATTGTTTTCGGACAACATAGCGCCACCATTACCCAGGATCCTGATGTTTGCCGGATTTATATCTGCCGGCTTCAAACCCATCGAAGTCAGAAAATTGTAGTCTATTTTATAAAATCCTGTTTTTGTAACTGCTATTTTATACCAAGTACCTGTATTCAGAGCCGATGTGGAGACATCAGCTTTATATGCCTGCTTATTTTGAGGTAATGAAGATTCAATTATTTCCAAAATATAACTGCTAACCTGATTCACTGTGCCTGGTACGCTTCCTGCTGTGTATGCAGGAATACGAATTACAGCAAAAGGTCTCTTTCGCTCCATGCCTAAAGAAATATTGAACTTTGCCGGAACAGAAAGTTGTGCATCTTTGGGTAAAGTCACATTTTCAGTACAGGTGATACCACTTATACTAACCTTTGGCACAGCATATTCACTAAGCCATATCTTTTTGATGATATATCCTTCGAATATATCTGCTTTTTCTACCTTGCAATTGGAAGTAATGCCAAATGCTGTTTGCATATAAAATAATATCATTAATAAAATCAGGGCAGAAAATGATGTTTTCATTTTTTTGATTATTTTTAGCCTCTAAAATTCAGAGGCCTATTGCTGTAAATAATACGTAAACACTGGCAAAATAGCCTGTTTAGGGTTATTTTCACCTGGATTAACGTAAATAATTTTCAAATATTATGAACCCTAAAAAAAAGATTTGCAAGTTTTTTTCAAGCTTATTTACTGAAAACTTGAAAATTTGAAAAGAATGAGGTAACATTGTAACGACTTTTAACAACTTACATACTTTTGGGTGTAAATATTTTAGTATAATTATGAAAAGAAAACTCATCGGAATTGGCTTGCTGTGTATCGGGGCGGCTGCTCTGCTTTCTTCATGTTCCAGTGGTTCGGCGAAGAAAGGAAAGGGTAATAATATATCCGTGGTTACAGGATGGCCGCTAAACGACAAACGTTTCGGAGGCTTTGAAGTTGCCAATTATCAAGGTCAGCAAACACCCGTAGGCATGGTTTTCGTGCAGGGCGGCAGGTTTGTAAAGGGCATTACAGATGATGAAATGCCAACCGTTGAAAATAATGATCAGAGGCGTGTTGTTTCTGTTGCTTCATTTTATATGGATGAGACAGAAGTTGCAAATGTTAGTTACAGGGAATTTATGTTCTGGCTGCAGCGCGTTTATGGATCAGATTATCAGGACCTCATTTTGAGGGAAAAACCTGACTCCACTGTATGGCGTCAGGCACTGGCTTATAATGAGCCCTATGTGCGCAACTATTTCAACATGGCAGCATTCGACTGGTACCCTGTTGTAGGCGTAAACTGGTATCAGGCAAATGATTTCTGTATATGGCGTTCAGATCGCGTTAATGAGTTACTTGCTATTTATGCAGGTGCACTCAAGCCAAATGCGACACAGTCAAATGAGGACGTTTTCACAACTGGAACCTACCTTAACAACCAATATGAAGGAACGAAGGGTGCACATCCGCATCGCGATCTTGACCCTAATGGCGCGGGAGACCGCCCACTTCGTTTGTCTGATGGAGTATTTCTTCCAGATTACCGCCTCCCAACTGAGGCTGAGTGGGAATATGCTGCGTTGGGCCTGATAGGTAATAACCCTAGTCCGGAAAATAAACGTCGCCGTGGTGAGGAAGTTGAAACTGACCGTAACATTTATCCATGGGGTTCAAAAAATACTACCCGCTATGGTTTGCACAACCAGTATCAGGGCGAATTTGAAGGCAACTACATGAGAGGCAAAGGAGACGCGATGGGCGTTGCTGGTGGCCTTAATGATAATGGCTTCTATACTACTCCTTGCAAATCATACCTTCCTAATGCTTTCGGTTTATTCAACATGGCAGGCAATGTGAATGAGTGGGTAATGGATACCTACCGCCCTTCATCTAATGATGATGTAAATGAACTGAATCCTTTCCGTGGAAACAAATACCAGAAACTCAAATTGCAGGATGACGGGACTATTGAAGAAAAAGACAGCACCGGTCGCCTGATTTATCTGGATGTTACAGATGCAGATATTGCAGCTAATGGCAGGTTTGAAACTAGAACCGGAAACCTCAGCAGTTTCAGAGATGGCGACTCATTATCCAATGTAGGTTATGAGTATGGCAAGAACTCCCTCATTAATGATTCTACCAAAGTTTATAAAGGAGGTTCATTCGCTGATCGTCAGTATTGGCTTTCACCAGGTACACGCCGTTATATGCAGGGCAATCTTTCTACCTGTACTATTGGCTTCCGTTGTGTAATGGATCGTATGGGTAGCCAGGATGGAGATAACCAGCCAGGTGGTAACAGCTTCGGCCGTCAGAAAAATCACAAACGCTAGTATTTTATTTACTGTTTTCAGGAACCCCTTTCATATTGGAAGGGGTTCTTTATTTTTGCAAACACTGAACTTAATTTACAATATTGGAAACAGCTCAATTATATGAACTTTATCTGCAGCATCCGGCTGTTCAGACCGATACCCGCAAACTAAAACCCGGTGAAATATTTTTTGCATTAAGCGGCCCGAATTTCAACGGAAATACTTTTGCCAAACAGGCCCTCGATCTTGGTGCAGCTTACGTGGTTATCAACGATCCGGCATATGCCATCAGCAGTAAATGTATTATTGTTGATGATGTACTCGCTGCTTTACAGCAGCTGGCAACACATCACAGAAAGCAGCTACAGATTCCGTTTATAGCCATTACCGGATCGAATGGAAAGACAACAACAAAAGAACTGATAGCTGCCGTACTCCAGAAAAAATACACTACTTGTGCTACTCAGGGCAACCTCAACAATCATATCGGGGTTCCGCTTACATTGCTTAAAATAAAACAAGATTCCGGTATTGCCATAATAGAAATGGGCGCCAATCACCTTAATGAGATAGCCTCTTATTGCAACATTGCTTTACCCACACACGGCCTCATAACCAATTGCGGGAAGGCACACATAGAAGGGTTCGGTGGCACAGAAGGGGTGCGTAAAGGAAAGGGAGAACTGTATGATTTTTTGCGCAGAACAAATGGAATAGTTTTCAGAAATTCCGACCTGGAATATCTCGCACCAATGGCTGCAGGTATTGCACAACAAATCACTTATGGAGAAGCGGATGCCGATTATTGTGGCAAGCCTTTAATGCAAGATGTATTTCTGAGGGTGGCTTTGATGTCAGCACATTCAAGCAGTATAATTGATACACACCTGGTAGGTTCCTACAACTTTCCAAATGTTATGGCAGCAGTTGCCGTTGGTCTGCACTTCGGTGTTTTTCCTGATGACATAAAGGGCGCAATTGCCGATTATAATCCCGACAACAGCCGCTCACAGTGGCTGCAACTTGGCACCAACAAAATCATTATGGATGCCTATAACGCCAACCCATCCAGTATGCAGGCAGCAATTATCAACTTTGCATCATCGGAGCTTGAAAACAAGATACTCTGGCTGGGTGGCATGAAGGAAATGGGGCATGAAGAACGGAATGAACATCAGGCTTTGGTTTCGCTTATTGCTTCCTATGAATGGAAAGATGTAATACTGGTTGGCAAGGAATTTAAGGAGGTGAAAAGTAGATACCGCTGGTTCGAAAACTCCACTGAGGCGGCTGCTTTTATTAATGACCACAAGCCTGCAGATTCATCAATTCTTATTAAAGGCTCCAGGGGAAGCAAAATGGAAGTAATGATGGATGCACTTAATAAAACTGAATAACACAGCCAGCTATAAGAAAAACAGTAGTATCCGATATAAATGATGATGCCCGATTATTTCGTAATCAGGCATCATCATTTACTAATAATAGGCTACTGTTTTAAACAGCGCTCTTCTCATATATCTTTTTGGCAGCGCCATTCCTGTTTTCCTGTGCCACCTTTGCTGCCTTAATAAAAGCAACAAAAAGAGGATGTGGGTTTTCAACCGTACTCTTATACTCCGGATGAAACTGCACACCAATATAAAACGGATGATTTTTCAATTCTACTATCTCAATCAGATTGGTACTTGGATTCTTACCTACCGGCACTAAACCTGCCTTTTCAAAAGCATCGGCATATTCGTTATTGAATTCATACCTGTGCCTGTGGCGTTCAGAAATATTGGTATTGCCATATATACCTGCAGCAGCCGAATCCCTGTGCAATTCGCATTCATAACTCCCAAGCCTCATGGTACCGCCTTTTTGTGTAATGCTTTTTTGAGCTTCCATCATGCATATTACAGCCTGGTCAGTATCGGGGTCCATTTCTGTAGAATGGGCGCCGGGAATATTCAGGACATTACGGGCAAATTCCACACATGCCATCTGCATGCCAAGACATATCCCAAAGAAGGGAATTTTGTTCACCCGGGCATATTTTATAGCATCAATTTTACCTTCTATACCCCTGCTGCCGAAACCCGGGGCTACAAGTATTGCATCCAGGTTATGGAGCTTTTCCCTGGCATTTTCTTTAGTCAGAAATTCAGAATGGATATTCCTTACTTCCACTTTACATTCATTTATTGCACCGGCATGTATCAACGCTTCCAGTATTGATTTGTAAGCATCCTGCAGTTCCACATATTTGCCTATCAGACCGATGGTTACCTTGCTTTTTGGATAGCGGAGCTTATTTAAAAACTCTTTCCATTTCGAAAGATCCGGCTCTGTGCCCAAAGGCATCTGCATCTTTTCCAGGCATATGACATCCAGCCTTTCGCGCATCATTTCCAGCGGAACTCCATAAATGGTATCAGCATCCAGCGCTTCTATTACTGCATCCTGCGTGACATTGCAGAACAGGGCTATTTTTCTCTTCAGTTCCTTATAAAGTGGTTCTTCTGTACGGCACACCAGCACATCAGGCAACAGGCCATGTTCACTCATCATTTTTACAGAATGCTGGGTAGGCTTTGTTTTCAGCTCCTTGGCAGCCTTGAGGTAAGGTATCAGTGTCAGATGCACCACCAGGCAATTCTCGGTACCCATTTCCCACTTCAACTGGCGTACTGCCTCTATATATGGCAGCGATTCTATGTCGCCCACAGTACCACCCAATTCCGTAATAACAATATCAAATTTATTGTCTTCTCCAAGCAACAGCATCCTGCGCTTTATTTCATCGGTAATGTGCGGTATAACCTGCACTGTTTTACCCAGGTAAGCGCCTTCACGCTCCTTATTAATCACATGCTGGTAAATACGCCCAGTGGTCACATTATTTGCCTGTGAGGTAAAGGTATTGAGGTATCGCTCGTAATGGCCCAGATCGAGGTCGGTTTCAGCTCCATCTTCTGTTACATAACATTCACCATGTTCATACGGATTAAGAGTGCCCGGGTCAACATTAATATAAGGGTCGAATTTTTGTATCGTAGTAGTATACCCGCGAGCCTGAAGCAGTTTGGCAAGTGATGCTGCAATAATTCCTTTACCCAAAGACGAAGTAACGCCTCCTGTCACAAAAATATACTTTGTCATAACGGTTGATTAAGTCAAAACCAAATAAAGTAATATAAAATTACGTTTTGACCGTCCCAGTTATGGAACTACCAGTATTCTGAGGGAGGTTAGCTGTTGCGGTCAAACAAAGATACAAATATTGCTCAAACAGAAAGCAAATATTAATTATCATTTAAAAAAACAACCTCCTGCATTAAGCTGTTTAAGGTGGAAAAATACTTTAATTGTTGACTTACAATTAATTCCATCAGCAAATGTCACTCCGAAACATTTTTATCTTTTTTCAACAACATATCCATCCACTTACTCGACATAAACGGCCGCTCAATGAAAAAATAAAAAACTGATGAAATAAACAATATCGGAATGCACAAAAGCGTAATCTGGACCATCAGATCGGGCAGATAATAACCAGTACCTGGTATTTTAATCGTGAACCTCCCTGCAAAAGATATTATAGAATAATGCAGCAGATAGATAGAGTAACACATACCCCCTATAATAGGAATGAATTTGTAACTGAACAGTTTTTTAAGACTGGAATTTTCAAGTATCATATAGTAGAACAATCCGATTGACATGCAAAGGGAGATACGGGCAAGAAAATTCTGGTAGGCCGGCATCACGGCACTCTTCAATGGAAGATAACAGATAATAATAAAACACAGTAACGATGCAGGAAGCACCCATTGCTTATTGAACTTGTCTGCCGCAGTATTGGTTACATAAAAATCAGCCAGCAAAATTCCGGTTAAGAAGTACTGCGCAAATCCAGATATATTCAGAAATGTCTTAGGAATAGTAACCTGGTAACAAATAATAAGAATTATTGCCGAAAGCAGGATAGACCGTCTGGCTATTGCAGGTAATTCAAGTAAACGAAAAAGAAAAGGAGCCACCAGGTAAAACTGAATTTCTATTTCCAGCGACCAGGCCACTACAGTTATCAGCGGGGTATGATGATAGATCAGATCATGGGAATAGATTAGTGAAGCAAGCCAGTGCGGCAGTAAAGTATTTAACGATCCTGTTTTTGCAGCCAGCTGTAAAATAAATATCAGGGTCATTGCAATAAAGTACGGTGGCTCAAGACGGGTAAGACGCCGCAGATAGTACTTCTTAAGCGACATTTTTTTCCCGCCATTCAAATATTGCTGCGCAAAAGGCAGGCAAAGGATGAACCCGCTGAGCACAAAGAAAAGCTCTACTCCCCTGTCTCCGTTGTCAAGTAAAGTATTCAGCCATCCTGCATATTTTTGTTCATTGGTAAACCTGGTTGATTTTTCGGCAAAGTAACCGTGCGTAT
Organism: uncultured Bacteroidota bacterium; assembly: GCA_903904855.1. Taxonomy (GTDB): domain Bacteria; phylum Bacteroidota; class Bacteroidia; order Chitinophagales; family Chitinophagaceae; genus Nemorincola. The sequence goes on from CAIVEH010000186.1 coordinate 9,037, forward strand.
GAAATAAGATCACCAGTGTAATGGCTATAAACCGGATTCCATCAATCTCTGGAAAATAGAGCTGGTTAGATGTTATCCGCCGAAATTTATTGTATATGCTGCTGATCATAGAAGAAGGTCAAAAGTAGTACTTGAACAGTATTATTAAGAAAGTGCAAAAAAATATTTACTTCTTTATATCATACACTAACTTTGTTTTATGATCCTTCAGCTTTCGGCATAAAGGACTTAAACTCTTTTGCGACACGGGTGATTCATCTAAATTACAAAAAAACCGTGTAAGTAAAATACGGTTGATTTTAACAAGATTGGATGCTATAAATGCTGCGGTTGAGATGAATTTGCCTGGATATGATCTACACCAGATAAGTGGTGAATTCAAAGAATTCTGGTCAGTAAAGGTGAATGGGAATTATCGTATAATATGCCGTTTTGAGAGTAAAAATGTTTATGAGGTTGATTATTTAGATTACCATTAAAATCAAATGATATGGCTATGTTTAATCCTGCTCATCCAGGCGAATTAATAAAAGAAACAATTGATGCATTGAGCGAAGAAACAGGTAAAGCACTTTCCATAAAAGAAATAGCCAATGGGTTAGCGATCAAGCCTGGGACACTTTCTTCTGTGATCAAAGGTAAACAAAGTGTTACCCCTGAAATTGCAATAAAACTCAGAACTGCCTTTAAAAACACATCATCTGAATTCTGGTTAATTGTTCAGGACAATTATGATTTGGCCAAGGCGCACAAAAATGTAGATACACGATATCAGGGTATTCTGGAAACCAGCAGCAGCTCTATAAAATCTTAATCTTACAAGTGAAAATAATATCCTTTAACTAACTCAAAACCAAAATAACCCCCAAAATGACCGTACTGCAAAAAATAAAGATTATCGGACGTGCGCTAATGGTTATCGGAATAATCATTGGCTTTGGTACACGTCATTTTTTTATCGGCCTTACATTGGGCATTATTGGCGCACTATTCTATTTCTTCGATAAATACAGATCTAAGACCTGGCGATAATTGCAGGCACAACATAGCTTTAAAATGGCACTTACCATTTAATACTATAGGTTATTCACATCTTTCAGTGGAAAAAATAACCGCTTATTGAGTGAATTATCTCAAAGCCATCCCTTTTAACTGCTAACTTTGAACCCTCTGTTATGCGTTTCCCTTTCTGGCTTTTATTGTTGGTTCTCTTTCTGCCTGGAAATGCGGGTGCAAAGGCGTTGTCGGCCATGTATGGCACATGCCCCCTGCCCGACAGCGCTACACAGCAGAGAATGGCATATGCAACTACCGACAGCTTTATCACTAACCATCCCATGATGGCAACTAAGTTTGTTACAAGCGATATCGAACTGCCCCATGAAATGAACTCTCAGACAGCCGATTTTTACCTCCTACTCCTGCTTTGTATTTTGCTTGGACTCATAAGGTATATGGATACAAAATACTTTATCAACCTTTGGCGCGCTTTCTGGAACCCTACACTCAGCAACAGGCAACTGAAAGAACAATTGCAGGGTTCCGGCCTGCCCAATCTGCTGATGAATGTATTTTTCACCTTTACAGCAGGCGCTTACATATACTATGTAGTGAGGTTCTTCACCCCACATTATTCCGGAGTTGTGCCTCCTTCGTTGCTTATAATCATGCTCATAGCCGGTACGGGACTTATTTACCTGGCCAAGTATGCCGCAGTGCGCTTCAGCGGATGGGCTTTCAGGGTAGAGGGTATTACAGAGCATTACCTGTTCAATGTATTCCTCATCAATAAAGTATTGGGCATAACCCTTGTACCGTTTGTAATTATTCTGGCCTTTGCCGACCACGAATGGGCCAGGCAGATGGTAATCATATCTTTTATATTATCCGGAATCCTGCTCCTCAACCGTTATATCAGGTCGTGGGAAGTATTCGGGTCCTTTTTCCAATATAGTAAATTCCATTTTTTTATGTACCTTTGCGCCTCGGAATTATTACCATTGGCAGTTTTAATGAAGTTATTGGTTAAAGGACTTATGTTTTACTAAATCAGTATCAGCAAATAAACCTGCTTTTTCAGTATAATTTTCCATAATCCTTAAATATGGCCAAAGCTGTTCTATCAAAAAAGAAGGGTGCTGAGAAAAAGGAACTGAAGGTGAGCAGTATTTTAATTACGCAACCGCGTCCTGAAACCGAAAAATCACCCTACTATGATCTTGCCAGGAAGTATGAGGTGAAACTGGATTTCCACGCTTTTATTAGGGTGGAAGGCCTGTCGGGCAAGGATTTCCGCAAACAGCGGATAGATATTGCCGAATACACAGCCATTATTTTTACCAGCCGCTATGCAGTAGACCATTTTTTCAGGATCTGTGAAGAACTTAAATTTAAGGTTTCGCAGGATATGAAATATTTCTGCATTACTGAGGCAGTTGCTTTATATCTGCAAAAATTTATTCTTTACCGCAAGCGCAAAGTATTCTTCTCTGCCGATGGCAGCACGCCGGGACTGTGCGACGTTATTGGCAAGCACAAGAACGAAAAATACATTCTGCCCGTTACCGACAACGCCAAAAACGAAATTGCCCTGTACCTCATCAAGCATAATATCAAATATACCGAAGGTACTCTTTACCGGATGGTATCCAATGATATTGCCCCTGTGATGGAAATGAACTACGATATGATCGTATTTTTCAGCCCATTCAGTGTGCAGACCTTGTTCGACCATAACCCCGATTTCAAACAGAACAACACTGTAATAGGAGCTTTCGGCCCAACTACTGCAAAGGCGGTAGAAGACAGCGGCCTGAAGCTGGATATCAAGGCCCCTGCTGCCAATGCACCATCCATGGTATCAGCTATGGATATTTTCCTGGCGGGTATTAAAAAATAATATCCTTTACTTATTCCTTACTCCTTAAGTTCGTTCCTATAGTCCGGAATCAAGTTCCCTTAAAGAAATAACTCTCTTTCCAACCCAATTATTTCAGCAGCGATTGGATTATTTCAAAATGCTGTAATCTATAAATATTATATTACACAACAATTGCTAAATCGAATGAGACGGAAACTATTTTGGACTCTCTAACAAAGCAATTGAAAAAGACATCTATCTGCATAAATGAGGTATTTCATTTACCTGTTTTTATTATTCTCACAGGCTACTGTCGGCACATTTGCCCAGTCAGATAGCCTTGTAGCCGCATACAACAAAGCTACTGAACCGGAGGAGCGGGGCAAACTGGCCTACGCAATTGCATCGGCTATACCGGATTCAAAACCAGAGCTGTATGTTGCCTATGCAAGGGAAGGCTATGCCTCAGTGCGCCATCTTGAAGTACCGGTAAAGGCAAAGCTTGCCAACGTGATAGGATACTACCACCAGCAGCGGGGCACTTACGATTCATCGGGCTACTATTTCAGTATAGCCCTGGCTACTGCAAAAGAACTCCATTCTTCAAAACTCACCAATATGATGCTGGGCAACCTGGGTGAAACATACAGCCTGAAAGGCGATTACCCACAGGCACTGAAATACCAGTTGAGCGTCCTTGATAATTATGAGCAGGAAAAAGACGAAGGAAATATTCAGCGAATGACAATCATGGCAGGAAATACCTACTATAATATGCATGAGTACAGCAGGGCACTTGGATTCTTCAATAGAATTTACCCTGTTCTGAAGGATGCAAAGACAGTGAGATCAGCCGGGCTTTTTAACTCCATGGGTTTAATTTATGGCGAGCTCGGGGATAGGAACAAAGAAATGGATTTTCTCCAACGGTCGCTTTCTATAAAGCGGGCGGTAGGCGATTCATTAGGGGTGGCCAAAACACTGAGTAACCTGGGCAAATCAGCCATAGCCAGAGGTGAGAGAACAGAGGCTGAAAAATGGTTTAATGAAGCGATGAGTATAGCAGAACTCATGAGCTATAAAGAATTTGCCGATGAAGTGGCACAAAATATGGCCTATCTGCAGGCAAAAAAAGGCGATGCAAACAAGGCTATTCAGCAATATAAAACATCGCTCCAGACTGCCAGGGCAACAGGCGACCTGCGGATACAAAAAATAGCACTGGAAAGCCTGGTATCATTATACGATACACTCCATGATTATGCTGATGCATACAGGTACCTGGCAGAGTATGAACAGCTGGCAGATACCATTCACAGCAAAAACTACTCACGGGAGATTGCTGATGCTGAAACCAGGTACGAAACACAGAAAGCCTTGCGGGAAAAAGACAAAATGCAATATGAGGGCCGTATACTAACTGAGGTAAGGAACCGCGCCATAAACGAAAAAAACTTTGCTATTGTAATCGGGTTAATAACCATGGCGGCACTGCTGCTTATTTTTGTGCTGGTGTTACGCATCCGGAACATACGTGCGAAATCAAAAGAAGAACAAACATATACCCGCGCCATTTTTGAAGGCGAACAGGCTGAACAGATACGCATTGCCCGCGACCTGCACGATAGCATAGGGCAGATGCTATCGGTAGTAAAAATGCGCATTTCGAATATGCAGGATTTACCACCCGCAAAACTCGCTGAAAGTACCGGAATATCAATGCAGCTGGTAGACAAAACAATTGATGAAGTGCGTACCATCTCACATAATCTTATACCAAAAGAACTGACCTTTGGCCTTGTGCGTGCACTGGAATCAACATGTGATAAAATAAACGCAGCTGGCCATATGGAGATACAACTCACAATAGCAGATACAGCAAGGGCCCACGATTTCAATCAGCAATTTAGTCTCTCGCTGTATCGCATTGTTCAGGAAGTATTGGGCAATATGATAAAACACTCCGGGGCTTCACTTATTAAGGTAAATATGGAAATAACAGGAGAACTTATTTATCTGCTGATAATTGACAATGGCAAAGGTTTTGACACAGGCAAATTAAATGAATCAAAAGGTATAGGTTGGAAAAATATTTTGGCACGTATCAAACTACTGAATGGTAACTTAGACGTGAAATCAGAGCGGAATTCAGGCTCTAAAGTAGAAATTACAATCCCCCCAATAACAACATTATGACACTATCATCTAGCATCAACATCATAATTGCCGACGACCACCAGATGATACTGGATGGCATCAAAGATATGCTTGCAGCTGAGAGCGGATATAATGTGGCTGCAACGGCGCCAGACGGCCAGAAGGTGCTTGAAATAATCAACGCCGATCCGCAGGCTTTTAATTTATTGATCACGGATATTTCTATGCCGGGAATAACAGGAATTGAATTGTGCAGGAAGGTGAAAGCAGCTTACCCTCATATACAGGTATTGGTGCTGTCTATGTACAGTTCCACCGAGGCCGTGCAGGAAGCAGTAATGGCTGAGGCCGATGGCTACATGTTAAAAAATTCAGGGAAACAGGAGTTGATCACAGCGTTGCACCGGATTACACAGGGAGGCACTTATTTCTCGGAGGCCATTTTACCAATCATCTACAAACAATACCAGAAAGCTAAAATTAAAGATGAGTTACTGCATCAGCTTTCTGCCCGCGAATTGGAAATACTGCTGCTGATTGTAAAAGAGCAAACCAGCGAAGAGATAGCAAATAAACTTTTCATCTCCAAAAAAACAGTCGATAATCATCGCGCTAACATCCTCGAAAAAACCGGCTGTAAAACCACCATTGGCCTTGTTAAATGGGCTATCCGTAATGGCATTGAATAAATTGCTGTTTCATCATAAGTGACTACTTCAGTTTTAGGATCAATTCCTTTTTCTCTCCTTTATTGTAATGTAATAGGTATATATACCTATGCCTTTTGATTATTACTACCTATTGCTGTTGGTTTAGCATGGGGGCATCTTTGCTGTTACTTTTAAAACAATTGCCAGATCATAAAATATTTTTGAAAAATGAAAAGCTCATCGATAACAAAACTGACCGCGTGTGCATTAATTGCAATGTCTGCACTATCCTGCACAAAGAGCAGCAAATCGTCCCCCACCCCGACACCCACGCCTGTATCGGCAGCATTCACCTTTAAGGTGGATGGTGGCGCCGCAATAACCGTAGACTCAGCCACCGCAATGCTCTACAACCTGCCTGGTGGTGCAAGGTATATGGACGTGTATGCCTACAAAGGAGGATCTGAAGTACTGGAATTTCATCTTACCCCTCAAACAGGATCCACAACGGCCGGAACAACATTGGGAACTACTTTAATGACCTATATGGAAACGGTAACCAGTAGTTATGACTCCCAGTCTGGCACGCTTAATGTTACAACATGCGATACCCCTGGTAATAAAATTGAGGGCGATTTCAATTTCGTAGGCAAAGTATATCCCTATACTGGCAGCACAATTCATACAATAACAGAAGGCCATATGGTAGTTTCAAAAATCACAAAGCAATAAAACGCGATCATGAAAAATAATTACCGATTCCTTCATTTCGCAATACTGCTGCTATGCACGATGTTTATGGCAGCTGATTGCATTGCCCAGGAGCAAACAAAAGAAAAAAAGAAAAGGAAATTAACCCCTCATATTGCACTGGATAATCAGCCTTCCGGTTTCCGCTTCGGTATTCATGCATTAGGAGCAGGATGCGCACAGTTTAATTATAGCCTTGTTTCGTTCAATCAGTTTCAGCAATCCTACAACACCTATAATGCGGCTATACTGCAATCTCCCCTGGGTACGCTGAAACCAACCGGTGGCTTGAGCTATGGTATAGGTGTACATGGACTATCCAATTATTTCATTTCCTTTTATATCGATGTGATCACTTCCCGTCAGGAGGCATCAACCGCTTCGGTATTTAAGAATGGCGACAGAAGAGAAATGCATTTAGTACAAACACCTATTTGCACCAATATAGACCTTCTGATGCACCTGAACAAAAGAGTATTCATAGGTTTTGCCACCGGGGTGGAGCAGGCCAATAGTAAGCTCTACAGCGGATACAGATATACCAATTCCTTCCTGAGCTATGGTGAAGATCAGGCGCTTAATGGCGTCTTTCGTTCCAAAGACAACCGGATCAATATGGGGGTACGCGTTGATGTGAGTATTATACGGCAGATACGCATATCGGTGAGAGGTGAATACTGCGGCATATTTGCCGGTAAGCAGGATAAGAGCAGCGACTACGGTAACCCCTGGAGCGATCAGATGTACCGTCAGTCTGGTGGGGCTGGTGTTAATCTGGATGGAAATAGTCATTTCTACTTACCCGAAAATGTAAATAACGCCGGTAATCCCGATTACTATTATGTAGGCCTCGGAGAAAATTTTGCTAAAACATACAGGGGCTGGCGACTGACAACCACTCTGGTAGTGGATCTTTTTACTCATCACAACTAATACCGGATACAGATGAAACGAATAGCAATAAAACCATGCCTGCTTTTAATCTCAGCTGCTATCTTTATGTTGGGATCATGCAAGAAGACTGAAATAAAAGACATAGAAAAAGCAGGTGATAAGCTTATAGGCTTGTGGCAGGTAAACAGCATTTCTACCCGAATTACCGATACGTTGGGAAATTTTATTTCCGACATTACGGTGAGCAATCAGGGTACAGTAACATTTGCCAGGGGAGATAAAAATGCACTTGCAGCAGATTATTTTGACCATGCCGATTTTGTTGGCCCCTGCGCGACATCTGACCTGATACTTTATTTCAGAAATGTGGCAGCCGGCGATGCCATTGCCAATGGCTGGTCGCTCTTCTGGGATGCTGATCCTGAGGACCTGAGGGTACAATTTTGGGGAGAAACCGGTGGTGGTTCTTACCATATGAGCCTGAATCACAATTTTGAAGGTGGGCAACAGTTCTTTTATGTGCTTCAACCCGTGCATCAGAACAAGCGGATATTCTACACCTGGAAAATGAGCAGATAACCATTCAATTGATTTGTAAATATTCAAGAAGTTTAAAAACTCCTCAGAAACATATATTATGTTGAGATCGGTACTTTTTGCAACACTGCTGACTTTGATTTGCATCAATGCAAGTGCATCTAATGATGACTATGCATATCTGCGCCAGGACATAGAGAAAATGGTAGCCATCGCTATCAGCGACTATCCCGACCGCCGCGGCCCTGCAATAGAAGACGATGCCACGCATACTGTTTACCGTGTTTCACCTCCTTACGACCCCTTTCTTACTGCCTATATAGAGGAGCAATACATAACCGTGGATAAAGAAACTGGCCATGCGCTGCTCTCAAAAGTATACCGGGATCAGAATGCAAAGGATATAATATTGGCTTTTGCTTCTTTCACTAACTCTTCAAACAGCGACACTAAAGATTATGCAGCTCACAAAGATTTGCTGCAACTTCAAGGTGGCGACTTTGCCGATACACTCCGATTCAAGGGTATTGCAGTAGCTGTGTTGTATGCAAATGCATCTAAGTCGTTTGCAGTACTTACTATCGGAATTATACACACTGCCGACAGGGCTGCGGCAGCAACAAATCTCCCCAAACCTTACGAAAAACCTTGGCCTGCAACCAGGGTAGCTGACCATCTGAGTGTATCAGGCACCGTTATTACCGTGAAAGGCTGGGGTGAAGATTTTAATGGAACATACGATGTGGCAAAAATTGCAGCTGGCGACTCCTGCATCTCCGGCGATTGCAGAAGCGGCCATGGGCGAAAAGTATTGGCTTCTATCTCAGCAACTGGCCTGCCGCATATACGTATTATGGAGGGTCGGTTTACGCATGGCATATATACCGGTGACGGAGTAATGCTGATAGACGGTGAAGGCCCGGAAGTGGCTGGCACCTATGAAATAAGCAGACTGAGGATCAATGGGAAAATGAACCAGTATGAAGCCCAATGTACCTTTCTGCCAAAGGGAAGCAAGATACCGGTTAAGGGTTTGTTTTATGCCCCTTACTCACTGAATATGTACGATCCACACCCCGACTACAAGCATTATACCGTTTGCACCTTTCATCCGAAAACGGAGGAAGGTGAACCGATATCAGATTGGGAGCGCGATGTAGCTAACCCATTCCAGCAATACCGGCGCGATGCCTTCAAGGCCTCGCCCGAAGGAAAGGCTGAAGAAGCAAGAAGGCTGGCAAACAATGCCGAATTCGATATGATCAAAGCACGCAATGCCGCCACTGCAAAGTGCACCTGCTGCGGTGGCCGGGGTACCATTGTGAATAAGTCATTTAACCATGTTATGCGCACCGGCGGCAACTATATGCTATACAGTGATATAAAATGCAATTGTTGCCACGGCACCGGCCATGCCTCCGACCAAACCGAATACAAAGCCAACACAAATGGTGGCTCTCACCTCGATTACAAGCACTGATCAGCAACTTTGGCTAGCCACCTTATAATAGTGTTTTTTATATCTTTTGGTCGCCAATGCCCCAACCGTGGTAACTGCCCTCGACCTTTTTTTGGCGGGGATTAAGATGTAATTTCATTCTCCTCAACTGTAATTTGTTTTTGAGTTGACAAACATATTTTTGCTAAAAGTTTTGATAAATAAATTTTTGTCATTCCCGGCTGGTCGGGATTAGCTATTTCGAGATACATGGGTACGGGTTTGCAATCAGTTTTCACACACCCACTCTACCCCGTTATTCCACGTCTTCTCAATAATTAAAAAATTATGTTCTTCCTGATTTTCCGAAGGGAATCTGAATGTATAGATAAAACCCTTCTGTGAAGGTATTCATTGACTGAAGCTAATTGACAAAGCGCCAAAGACGCATGGTGGTTTGTTATAGTCTACACCAACTATAATCCAACGCAACCGAATCTCAAAAAAGCAAAACCATATCTATATATTTTGCATACTGGATGCGCCACCTAAATACCAAAATTCCATCATTTTCATCAATGAAAATATTCATGCTTGATAATTAGGAATTATCAACTAACTACTTTATCTTCGTTCCAAATTATCAGGATAATTAACAATTTATTAAACTATGAACCAATCTAACAGCCTTTTTACCTTATCAGAAGCCAGACGTCCAAACATTCCCGATGATTTCGACAAAATCATTGGTTAGTCTCACTCCTTGCATAAGTTTTATTGATAGTAGCAGATTAATATTTGGATTTTTATTTTGTGAGTACAATCAAACATTCCCTTCTATTTAGGCAAAATTATTTTTCGTATTGCCAATTCACACGTTTAATCTGAGCTGAAATATTATACAATAAAATTAACAATAATATGAAAAAATACTGAAGGTTTCGTAGATTTTAGGAAGTGGCTTTTATCTTCATGGCAGGCAATCTGTAGCCGGATAGCAGTACTAAGCCTGTACAACAAAACAATATCCCATCATGACCAGCACGCCTAAAATACAAACCTCAACCTGAAATAGGATATAACAGCAAAAAGAATGATATAGAAAACTATAAATGAAAGGATACTGATCAGCAGGTTTTTCTTCCAGTCGGGCACCCACAGCACACCAAATATGATACCTACAAGAAACCCCATTATGTGCAGTTCGTAGGCAGTGTTGCCCCTGTTGTGGCTGTGGGCCATCACATAGTTCATGATCATGTAGGTAAGTGCGGCCACACCCAGGGGCATGGGGAAAAAGTTGAGCAGGAAAGATATTTTCCATGGGCTGTAGATCATCAATAGCCCAAGTATGGTGCAAATAGATCCTGATGCGCCCACAATAGGCACATCCTGGTTGTAGTATATATGGCTTGCCAGGAGGCTCAGTGCGCCACCGGCTATAAATACCAGCAGCAACCGGGCCGGACCAATAATGTTCTCCAGCGACCTGCCAAAAAGAAACAGGAACAGCATATTGCCCAGCAGGTGCCCCAGACTGCCGTGTACAAAAAGGGCGGTGGCGAGTGTCCACCACTGGCCGTAATGCATAAAACCCGAGTAGCGGAATGCCAAAAGGCTATCGTACCTGAAACCAAACGGATAAACGCATATACATATAAGTATTAGTAGCCAGGTAGCCTGGCTTCCCTGCCGTGGCGCCACACGCGGGCTGTCGTATCGGGTGTTATACATTTCGGTGGGTTATTCAGCAGGCTTTTAGAATAAATAAGAAATATTCAAAGATAAATGTAATTAGCATTATGCACAGGGACAATTATCACAGACAACAATACGCAGTTACAGTGCAATAAAAGTGAACTGCCAATTGTAAACTGCCAACTGCCATCTGTTCTCTTATCAACCTTTCTCCGTACCTTTGCGCCTCATATATATAAGTCTGTCTAAAGTAATGGCTAAGCAATCAGAAAAAAAGTGCTCCTTTTGCGACCGTGCCGAAAGTGAAGTGAATATCCTCTTCACCGGTATTAAAGGCAATATCTGCGATCAATGTATTGAGAATGCTCACTCCCTGCTCATAGAGGCTACCACCGAAAAACCCAAAAAAGAAGAACCCAAACCCGACCTTTTTAAAAGCAAACTATTCAAGCCAAGGGAAATAATGTCGTTCCTTGATCAGTACGTTATTGGCCAGAACGATGCCAAAAAAGTACTATCTGTAGCCATATACAACCACTACAAGCGCCTCACAATGCCTGCAATGGACGATGTGGAGATTGAAAAATCGAACATAATGATGGTGGGCGAAACCGGTACGGGTAAAACCCTTCTGGCCAAAACCATTGCCCGCCTGCTTCAGGTGCCTTTTGCTATTGTAGATGCTACAGTGTTTACCGAGGCCGGATACGTGGGCGAAGATGTGGAAAGCATATTATCGCGCCTGTTGCAGGCCAGCAATTTTGATGTTACTGCTGCCGAAAGGGGCATTGTTTATATAGACGAACTGGATAAAATAGGCCGTAAAAGCGACAATCCGTCCATTACCCGCGATGTAAGCGGCGAGGGGGTTCAGCAGGCATTGCTCAAGCTACTCGAAGGCTCTGAAGTAATGGTGCCTCCGCAGGGCGGCCGCAAGCACCCTGAACAGAAGATGATAAAGGTGAACACCACCAATATCCTCTTCATCTGTGGTGGCGCTTTTGAAGGAATTGATAAAATGATTGCCCGCCGCATACAGACCTCTGCTATAGGTTATAATGCTATTAAGGCCACAAAAGATCTGGACCGTGCCAACCTGCTGCAATATGTAAATGCTCAGGACCTGCGCACATTCGGACTGATACCTGAGCTACTGGGAAGGTTGCCGGTGGTTACCTACCTCAATCCGCTGGATGAGGCTTCTCTGAAACGGATACTTACCGAACCTAAGAATGCATTGGTGAAACAATACTCCAGGTTGTTTGAGTTTGAAGGTATCAAGCTTACGGTTGAAGATGGTGCGCTCAACTACATGGTACAAAAAGCGGTACAGTACAAGCTGGGTGGCCGCGGTCTGCGTGCAATTTGTGAAATGATTCTCACAGATGCTATGTTCGATCTGCCTTCTGAAAAGCATAATGGCACATTCCATATCACGCTCGATTATGCAAGGCAGATGGTAGAACATGCCAAGCTGGACCATCTTAAGGCTGCCTGATTTTAAATTCCAAAATCCAAATAACAAATTCCAGGAACCAAATACCAAATTCCAAAAACTAAATTCCAAATAACAAATCCCAAATTCCTAAACAATGCAGGATCTTATACAGGAACTAAAAGATAATGCTGGCCTGACTGAAGAACAGGCGCTGCAGGCTATTCTTACAATGAAAGAATATATTACCAGCAAAGTGCCCCCCATGTTTAGTGGCTTTGTAGATCAGTTTTTTGCCGGCAACAGCACCAATTCGGAGGTAGATCCTTTGGCTTAATACTTCAGCACAAAATGCTGCTTTACTTTAAATTCGTCTTTGAACCACAGCAGACCTACCCCGAACAGGTCAATACTCATTTTTACCCGTTTGTCATTGCATAATTTCTTCCATGCGAGGCTGTGATCTGGTGTATTGTGAATCCCCGGTACTGCTGTTGCACCATTACTTTCTAATTCAGGGAAATACTGATCAAATAGCTGCAGCCATTGCTTAGGATACTGCATACGCAGTAAAAGCATATCAGCCTTTTCCGTCAAAGTCTCGCCTTGCTTCAGTGGCAAAAACAAAACATTATGAAACTGATAGTGGGCAGTTGTTCGGCTCAGGATGTTTTCGAAACGGAGCGGCAACTCAGGGCAGTTTACTATATACTCGCGCGGTATTATCTCCCTGTCCATCAGCACACTCTCAATATAATCATAAACAAAAGGCGAATGAGTACCATGCCTGCCCTTAGCTTTCCAGGAGTATATAAAATATTGAATTAAATAATGTACAATCAATTTTCAGGACTTTAAAAATTAAATTCTAATTCGTTGAACCACTAATTTCCTGAAATTCAACCATAACTTATCCCCTATCTCTTATCACTTATCCCCTCCTACATCTCCACTCTTTCAAATTTCTGAAAGCTATAACTATACAAGTGTTTTTCATCGGCATTATGATTTTCTTCCCAAACCAGCCGCCAGTGTGTATGATCGACCACCGGGAAAAAAGTATCGGCATCCTTTATATCAGCATGTACACGGGTAATATACATCCGGTCGGCCATAGGCATGCAGGTTTCAAATATTTTGCCACCGCCTATTATAAATGCTTCCTCAATATTTTCATTCTGCAATTTATCTACAGCAGCATTTATATCGTCGAACCTCAATACCCCTTCAGGCAACGCCAGTTCGGGGTTTCCCGACAATACTATATTAAGCCGCCCTGGCAATGGTTTTCCCAGCGACTCATAGGTTTTACGCCCCATGATCACAGGCTTTCCTGTGGTAATACGCTTAAAAAACTTAAGGTCTTCAGGCAGATGCCATGGGAGACTGTTATGTTTGCCAATCGCATTATTTTCAGATACTGCAGCAATAAATGAAAGTATCATATAAATCAGATTAAAGAACGATGCAAAATTACGCAAACATCATGGCAGGCAGTTGTTTTTCTTTAAAATAGATTTTCACTGACCTAATCGGACATTTTTCTCAGGAATCCGGCAGTTGCGTGGTTTTGAAGAATTTACAAACCGGTGTCAGACCGCATTCATGGCATTTAGGCTTTCGGGCTACACATACATACCTGCCATGCAATATCAGCCAGTGATGGGCTATAGGCAGCAGTTCTTTTGGAATATTAGCTACCAGTTGTTCTTCTGCATGTAAAGGCGTTTTTGCATTAGTTGTGAGACCTATGCGCTCAGAAACCCTGAATACATGCGTATCAACCGCCATACCCGGTTTATTAAAGACAACTGATATTATGACGTTAGCCGTTTTCCGCCCAACACCCGGCAGTTGCACAAGGTCTTCCATAGTGGAGGGTACCTGACCACCGAATTTTTCCATCAGCATTGTTGCCATACCTATCAGGTGGCGGGTTTTGTTGTTGGCAAAAGTTACACTTCTAACAAATGGTTCCACATCATCAAATTCTGCTTTTGCAAGCTTTTCCGGGCCGGGGAATTTTTTAAACAAGGCAGGAGTTACCATATTCACGCGCTTATCGGTGCATTGTGCCGAGAGGATCACAGCTACCAATAATTCATAAGGATCAGAATGAGTCAATTCAGTTTCGGCTTCAGGCATATTTTTCTGAAACCAGTCTATTACAAATTTGTATCGCTCCTTTTTGGTCATACGCTTTAAGTTGGCAGTTTACACTTTTCAGTTGGCAATTTACACACCATTAAGTTACTGATTGGTGAGCATATTACACTCCTCCAATAGAAAATAGTCATTAAAACAGGGAACAACCAAGGGCAAAAAGCAGCTGTTTTCAAATTTTTTGCCGCCACATTACCTGAAAACGAAATAATAAAGTATTTTGTGTCGTAATCAGTCTAAAATGAAGAAATACTTTACCACTCTTATAGCTTTAATATTATTACTGGCTTTTGCCAGTAGCTGTGGTACCACTACTTACAGACAGAGGGCCTATAAAAGCCCTAAATACATTGGTTACAAAGCACATTGGCATTGGTGGCACGCCCATCATTACAGGCCACACGCTCATAATGGCGGTTATTGGTAATCGGGGTCCGGTAATTAGTTATTACTCTGAGTATAGTATTAATCACCTGTTCTGTCTATCAGGTCTTCAGCTTCTTTGTTGATATTTCGTCCTTTGCCAAACAGGTATCCGGCAGAGATACCCCATATCCTGTTCTTATCAATTTCGGTACCCAATCCTATATCCCTGATACCTGCTGTATAATAGACTCTGAAAAACAGTCCGGTTGGTAATTCATAACCGGCGCTGAGATTAAATCCCATATCAAACATAGCAACCGGATTTCTGTAAGTAACAGTTTTATTGAGATCGGAAATGAAGGGTGTGCCCTTAATATCAACTTCTTTCCTTAACTGGTTTTTTCCGGCTATTATGTAGGATGGTGTTGCACCTATGCCAGCGATAAAACGGCCCTTACCCTGGTGTCCTGTTTTATAAATTAGGTTCACGGGCAAATCGGCATAATAAATAGTCAGTGTCTGCTTTACCGATGCATTCACGGTATCATTGGTATAATAGGAGAAGTCCCTGCTTTGCCCCTTCTGAGTAATCATTAAACCAGCCTGAAAGTAAAAATTCTTATTCAATCCAACATCAATCAAACCACCTGCCCTCCAACTGAATACAGAACTGCTGGATGCTGATGAAAATATCTGGTCAGGAGCAAACTTCATAGTACTCATACCTATACCAGCTTCTGGGCCATAACCAACCTGAGCTGATAACCTAGAATAAACAATAAAAAAGACCAGCAGCAATAGTTTTCTGTCCAGCATATAATACATTGTTAGTTTCAGTCTGCCGCAGTTAGCGATTGATTACTTTTTCTGTTTGGTCTCCTTTTTAGTATGGCTGGCATGGCCACCTATCAGGTAACCTAGAGTGACACCATAGGCTGATGATTTATAGACATCATACTTGTCGGAGTAGGGATTAAGATTTGTAATACCCATCTGATAGTGAAGGCGTATATAAAACCCATTTGCCAGCAGGTAACCTGTATTTATTCCCCAACCCAGATCTAATGGCTTAATATAATCTTTGCCAGCCCTGTTGCCGATAGTCATGTTTCCGGTTGAACCGGGAAAACCAGTAGTAGGATCGGCATCAATTTTATAGCTGGCACTTAAATTGTAGCCTATATATGGCCCTGTACCAATAAAAAACCGGTTGCCGCCCTTCTCACCTGTTTTGTATTCAATGTTTAGTGGAATGGTCAGTGTATTAATGTTCCATACCCCTCCTGCGTTTACATAACTTGCAGTTAGTTTTACACCATTCATTTCATAAAACAGCCCGGGTTGAAAATATATACTTCCAGTAATACCAATATCCGCTACCCCGCCAATTGCCAATCCTGCTTTCCAACCTGTATTATATTTAAAGCTTCCACTAGCCAAATCATTTACCTTCATTGACATAGTGGCCATATTAAAACCTATCTCGGGTGAAAAAGAAATTTGTGCTTCTGCTTTTGAAGCAAGCAGAGCAATAGAAAATGCTGCCAGAACTATTTTATTCATATAGGTGTGTTTAGTGTTGTATGATCAAATCTATTGTTTTATTTCTGTCAAAAATACTATGCTGATTTTTTTAGTTTTTATTTAGGAAAAAGTGTGCTGTAAATGTGTTTAATCTGAGTGTTTTTAAAGGAAGTTTTCTCATAATTGCTTACCCATTTTATCCGCCTGACTGAATTCGTCAGAAAAACTTCATCTGCCTCTGAAAGTGCTTGTAAATCAAGTATTTTCTCAGTAACGGGTGTTTGCTCCATAATGTACTTTCTCATTACTCCGGCAATGCACCCTTCAGATAATGGGGGTGTATAGAACTGCCCTTTTTTTATCCAGAAAATATTGGCAATTGTACTCTCAATGACATTCCCAGCGGTATTGCAGATAAGGGCATCGTTCCATTTTTGTTCCTTAGCTTGCTTTGCTGCAATGGCATAAATTAAGGCATTGGCCGACTTCAGATTGCTTAAAGTGTCATTACTTTTATTTAGCCCTTGAGCTATACCTGTAGTAAGGCCGTTTTCATTCAGAAGTAATACAGAATGGTCGAGGGGGAAACATTCAACCAGGAATCCAGGGTTGTTCTTTTCTGAACTATACAGCCCGCCTCCGGTTGCAAATACCTGCAAACGAACCCGGCAAAGTGCTTCCAGCTTATTTTTCCGGACTACAGCTAAAACCGCTTTTTCAAGGTATGCTTCGGTAAATAAAACCGGTATGTCATAATAAATCTGCCTCATTCCGGCAAACAACCGCTCCCAGTGGTATTGCTTCAGATTGATGACGCTATCCTTAACAAGGATAGTTTCAAAAAGGCCATAGCCATACCTAAAAGAGCCATTGTCGATGGGTATCCTGGCTTCTTCTGCAGCAGTGATTTTACCGTTCAGGTTGATATAATTCAAGATTATTATGTTTTAATTCCTACCCGAAATTAATGGAATAGTGGTTATTTCGGATGATTTTATACATGCACCCCTCCAAATTTGTATTTTTGCTGCAAATACATAGCATATGCAGTTTGAAACACCTGTTTCAGTTCAATGGCTTGCTGAATTTACAGGAGCTAAATTAATGGGCAATACCGGGCAACTGGCTACAGGAATAAATGAAATACACAAGGTTACGAAGGGAGATATTTCTTTCGTGGATTTTGAAAAGTATTACAGCAAATGTCTTAATTCGGCAGCTACTGTCATTATCATCAATAAAGAGGTTGACTGCCCCGATGGCAAGACCTTGCTGGTTATAGCAGACCCATTTACAGCGTATGTCAAGATTGTGAATCACTTCAGGCCGTTTGAACCGGCAAATAAAATGATCAGCGATTTGGCTAAAATTGGTGAGGGCACTCATATTCAACCGGGTGTATTTGTAGGTAACCATGTTACTATTGGCACCAACTGCCTCATTCATCCGAACGTAACAATCTATGACCACAGCATTATCGGCAACAATGTAATAATCCATGCCGGCTGTGTGCTGGGGGCCGATGCTTTTTATTTTAAACGTCGTAAAGACCGCGAGGTGCAGTATGATAAGCTGGTAAGCTGTGGCCGTGTGATTATAGAAGATGATGTGGAGATAGGTGCCGGAACCACCATAGACAAAGGTGTGAGTGGAGATACCATAATAGGTCAGGGCACTAAGCTGGATAATCATATACATATTGGTCATGGCGCTGTGATAGGCAGGAACTGCCTGTTTGCTGCGCAGGTAGGTGTGGGAGGAAAAGCCATCATTGAAGATGAGGTAATACTGTGGGGCCAGGTAGGTGTGAGCAAAGACCTGACTATTGGCAAGGGTGCTGTGGTGCTGGCGCAAAGCGGTGTACCAGCCAGCCTTGAAGGTGGTAAAACCTATTTTGGTTCACCTGCTGGTGAGGCCAAACCCAAAATGCGCGAACTTTCCTGGATTAAAAGGATACCTGAAATATGGGATATGGTGAAAGCGCCATTGCCGGTAAAAGAGCATGAATAATAAGTGTCCGGCAAATAGAATCTGCTGTTGTAACGTGTATTGAAAATCTGAAAATAACTTTCTGCGAAGATGATTGCCATTGATAATGTATTGCTGAGTGATGAGATAATAGAAGAGCATTTTGTGTGCGACCTGAACAAGTGCAAGGGCGGATGCTGTGTAGACGGCGATTGTGGCGCACCCCTCACTGAAGAGGAAACCGGAATTATTGCCCGTATCTACCCAAAAATCAAATCATACCTCACCCCTGAATATATACCTGAGATTGAATCACAGGGCACGCACACCACCGACACCCAGTATGGTTATGTAACACCTACAGTTAATGGCGGCATATGCGTATACGGCATTACCGATGAAATGGGCATTGTGAAATGCGGTATAGAAAAAGCATGGAAAGAAGGCAAGATTAAATTCCGCAAACCAATATCCTGCCATCTGTTCCCGATACGTATTATAGAGCACGATGGCTACGAAGCCGTAAACTACGAGCCCCGCGAAACCCTCTGCAAGCCTGCCTGCAAGCTGGGCAAGCAACTTAAAGTACCTGTTTATGTTTTTCTCAAAGACGCCATAACCCGCAAGTATGGAGCAGAGTTTTATGAGGGAATTGATGCTGTGGCTAAAAAAGTTAAGGGGCTGAAGAAATAGATTGCTAAGGTAATAGCTAAATACTGTATTCTATAAAATTAGTCAGAAAGTGGTATAGATAAATCGATATAAAAATAGATAACAATAGTCCAATACAACTAACAATAACAACTTTTCTGCTTTTCTTTAGATATCCATAACAGAGGAATAAAAATAGAAGAATATGGACCAAACCCCAGAATAACGAATAATAGGTAGCCTTTTCAGTGCTTAAGAACAAATAAAAATATGATTTGTAATTTAGGAAATGAATTACAATAAATTCTGCAATGTTGTTATAAGCAAAGCAAAGTCCTGATAAACCTATAAGGCCAGAGATAAAATATAAAAGTTGCACGGCAACACTTGTATTTTTTTCTTCGGACATAGTTACTTATTTCTATCCAAATTACTCATTTTTCATTAAATGCAGGTATCTGCTCATTACCACATTCTGCATTTCCACATTAACTAATCCACCCCCTATCATACAAATACAGTGCTATCTGCACGGCATTGGTTGCCGCCCCCTTGCGCAGGTTATCGGCTACTATCCAGCAGTTGAGGGTATTGGGCTGTGAATAATCCCTGCGTATGCGGCCAACAAATACCTCGTCCTTCCCCTCAGCATCGAGAGGCATTGGGTAGCCGTTCATGGATGGGTTATCTATCACCACAACGCCTGATTGGTTGGATAACAGTTCCTTTATATCAGATTCATCGAAATCGCGCTCCAGCTCTATGTTCACACTTTCGCTGTGGCCGCCTATTACCGGTACCCGCACTGTTGTAGCCGTAACTTTTATGGTATCATCGCCCATTATTTTGCAGGTCTCCAGGCTCATTTTCATTTCTTCCCTGGTGTAGCCATTCTCCTGGAAAACATCTATGTGTGGTATCACATTGAGGTCTATCCGGTAAGGATATACTTTATGTTCCAGGCTGCCGGCGCGCTCGTCCATCAGTTCTTTTACCGCCTTTTGCCCTGTGCCGCTTACCGACTGATAAGTACTCACCACTACCCTCCTGATACCATATTTAATGTGAATAGGATTCAGCACCATCACCATTTGTATCGTTGAGCAGTTGGGATTGGCAATTATAAAGTCATTTTCGGTAAGTACATGCCCATTCACTTCAGGCACTATCAGCTTTTTATCTGCATCCATACGCCATGCCGATGAATTATCAACCACCCTGCAACCAGCCTCTGCAAAAAGTGGCGCCAAAGCCAATGAAGAACTGCCACCTGCCGAAAATAAAGCCAATGCAGGCTTCATGGCAATGGCTGTAGCAGCCGATACCACACGATATTCCATACCTCTGAAAGCCACATTCATTCCCACCGATTTCTCAGAAGCTACAGGGATGAGTTCCGAAACCGGAAAATTCCGTTCCTCAAGAATTCTTAACATGGTACTGCCCACCAACCCTGTTGCTCCTACAACTGCTACCTTCATTATAATTTAAAATTGAGGTGCGAAATTAACGATTGTCTGCCTAAATAATTGTGCTTAATTGTGAATATAAAGTTGAATTATCCAGCTAAAGCTAAATTCATGGTTCTCCACCGCGGCGGATTCAAGGGGTTTCAGCTTACATTTGCACCCTCATGAAGAACCTCGGTTCAATCAATAAATATTTCATTAAGTACAAATGGCGGCTGCTGCTCGGGCTGCTGTTCGTGTCGGTTTCCAGCAAGTTTGCTGTAATGCCGGGCAATGTGATACAGAATATTCTCGACCAGGTTGCACAAATGGTTAATCATAAAGCACCCGAATCCGAGATCATTTCACTGGTATTCAAGGGCGGCATCACGCTATTGGGATTGGCATTACTCCGAGGCTTTTTCATGTTCATGATGCGGCAAACAATAATAGTCATGTCGCGGCATATTGAGTACGACCAGAAAAATGAAATCTACAACCACTACCAGCAGCTGAATACCCAGTTTTTTAAAACCCATTTCACCGGCGACCTTATGAACCGCATCTCCGAAGATGTTTCGCGGGTGCGTATGTATACCGGGCCATCTATCATGTACTTTACCACAGTGGTATTCCTGGTTATTTTTTGTGTTGCAGCCATGCTCAAAGTCAATGTTTTACTCACCCTTTGCGTGCTGGCCCCATTGCCTTTGCTGGCATTCTCTATCTACATGGTCAATAAGCTCATTTTTAAGAAAAGCAGCAAAATACAGGCGCAGCTATCCACACTCACTACCACTGCCCAGGAGTCTTATTCAGGCATCAGGGTTATAAAATCCTTTGTTCAGGAAAACAATATTCTTCGCTTCTTCAATACCAACTCTGAGCTGTACCGCAAAAGTGCTATCAACCTCTCTATTACCGAGGCCATTTATTTCCCGTCTATGAACTTTTTTATCGGGCTCAGTATGGTTTGCACTATACTCATAGGCGGCTACTTTAAGATACACGGTGCAATAACTATGGGCAACATCGCCCAGTTCGTTATTTATATCAACCTGCTCATGTTCCCTATATCCAGTATAGGTATGGTGGCCAGTATGACGCAGCGGGCCGGCGCATCCCAAAAACGTATTGATGAGTTCCTGAACTCAGTACCCGACATTCTATCGCCCTCCGATGCCGTGCGGCAGGATCTGAAAGGCAGTGTTGTTTTCAGCAATGTTTCCTTCACCTACGCTCATACCGGCATTACTGCTCTGAACCATTTTTCACTTAATGTAAAGCCGGGACAAAAAGTAGCTATCATTGGCAAAACAGGTTCCGGAAAATCGACAATAGCCCACCTGCTGCTGCGTATGTACGATACCACCGGAGGCAGCCTTTTGCTTGATGATGTGAATATACGTTCATTCGATCTTCACCACCTGCGCAACCAGGTTGCCTATGCCCCGCAGGAAGCTTACCTTTTCTCTGATACTATTTTCAACAACATTAAATTCGGAAAAGACAATGCCACCGAGGCTGAGGTTAGAGAAGCCGCCCGAATGGCTGATCTGGATAAAGATATCCTATCTTTTGCCAATGGTTACGAAACCATGATAGGTGAGCGCGGCGTTATGCTCTCAGGCGGACAAAAACAGCGGATGGTGCTGGCAAGGGCCATACTCAAAAACAGCAAAATCCTGATACTCGATGAATGCCTTTCTGCAGTGGATACCCAGACCGAAAAAAACATCCTCGCCAACCTCCAGGAATTCCTTATAGATAAAACCACCTTTGTAATCACCCACCGCATTTTCACCAGTTGGACATTCGACCAGATCATCATCCTCGACGATGGCTCAATAGCCGAACAAGGCACCCACGAAGAGCTGATAGCCCTGAATGGTCGGTATGCCAAATTGTACCGACACCAGACGGGGTAATATTTGTTTGATTCCTTTAACTTAGTCAGATAAACTTATTCTCCCTCGCCGCCTTTATCGCATCAGCTTTGGAGTGTACGTCCAGTTTGTGGTAAATGTTTTTAATGTGCGATTTTACAGTCTCGAGGTCTATGTAGAGTTCATCTGCTATGCGCTTGCGGCTTTTGCCGGTGGAGATTTGTTCCAGGATCTCGGTTTCGCGCCGGGTGAGGGGTGATGAATCATTCCGCTTGAAGGAGGAGATCACCATGCGGGCTATATTTGCGCTCATAGGGCCTCCGCCGTCCATTACTTCGTGTATTGCGGCTACAATTTTATCGGGTGGTGTGTTCTTGGTCAGGTAGCCTTCTGCGCCGTTGCCCAGGGCCCTGAAGATGAGCATTTCTTCTTCATACACAGTAAGGATGAGTATATGGGTATCAGGCACGGCTTTTTTCAGTTTGGGTAATGCCTCTATGCCCGATATGCCCGGCAACTCCACATCCAGCAGCAACACATCGGGGTCATCGTGTGCTATTTTCCTCAGGGCATCTTCGCACGAGGCATAGGTGCCGGCTATTTTATAACCATCGGTATTTCCTATGAGGTAGGCATAACCTTCGCGTATGGTGACATCATCTTCTATGATGGCTACCCGTATATCGGCATCGTGGTGCATAATAAGATTTTAGTAAAGTTCCGTATTATCCCTATAAAAATTATCCCCTTTATTGAGGTATTTTATACTACGGATAAGGGGTGATCAACGAATAAATAGCTGAATCTAGAAACCGGCCATTATAGTAATAATCTTCTTTAAAATAAGCTTCCCTTACAAAACCATGCCTTTCCAGCAACCTTATAGACGCATTATTTGCCGGGTTTACGCAGGCTTCTACCGAGTGCAAGTTCATTACTGTAAAGCCATAATCCAACACAGCTTTTACCGCTTCAGAAGCTACTCCTTTCCTGTGCCAGTCGGGGTGGAGGGCATAGCCAATCTCTGCCCTGTGATGATCCGGTTTAATACGCCAGAATCCGAGATAACCGATCACCCTGTTGTCATTTTTTGTACAAATGCCCCAGGTAACATCTGTGTTATTAAAAGTTGCATCATTGACCATTTCAATGAACCTGTTTGCATCTTCAATCATGGCAGCCCTTGGCCTGTCGATATACTGCATCACCTGCTCATCAGCTCTCAGAAAGAATATTTCATTCACATCATCATGGGTAATTTGCCTCAGGCTCAAACGTTCCGTAAACAGTTCCGGGAAAGGATTAAAATTAAACTGTAGCATAGTATTCAGGTGATTTTGAATGATCGATCAGGGAATAGATTACAGAATCAATAAACCCACCTTCAAAGTAATAATTCTCTTTGAAATGGGCCTCTTTTATAAAATGGTTCCTTTCCAGCAGTTTTATAGATGCGATATTGTTTTTATCCACATTGGCCTCAATAGAATGGAGGCCGATATGGTTGAACCCGTAATCAATAACCGCGCCCAGGGCTTCGTGCATAAGCCTTTTGCCGCAATAATGCGGATGCATTCCGTAGCCCACCTCTCCCCTGAAATGATCGCGCATAAATCTCCGGAAAGATATCAACCCTATCAATTTTGTATCACCTTTCAATTGTATACCCCATATAATTCCATCCCCATCCCTGATCATTTCCAGATGTTTAAGGATATATATTGTGATCTCTTCAGTGGATGCAGCATGGGCCTGGCCGGTAAAACGCATTACTTCTTCATCTGTCCGCAGGAAGTAGATTTCCTCCAGGTCATTGCAGCTAATCTGTCGTAACAGAGTGCGCTCAGTTATTAAAACCGGAAACGGATCAAAACTGGTGCGCATCATAAATGTAAATTTCCAGAAATAGTATCAAAGATATATTTTTGCCAAACAATTTTATAGCTTTTATCATGAATTAATATTGATTGTTAAATAATCCGAAAATCTGGAAATAGGGTGTATTTTGGCATTCAAATTGATTCTAAACCAATTAACGTAAAAATAATTATTCACACACCAAAAACTAAAGCAGAAGCGATTATGAAATTAAAATTATCAGCACTACTGTTTATCGCATTATTCCCATTGCTTTCATTTGCTCAGGGTAGCGCACTTACGATCTTCTCGGAAGATGGCGACAAATTCATTCTTTATCTAAACGGAGTTCAACAGAACAATGCATCGCAGGTAAATCTGCGGATGGAGGGCCTCACCCAGCAATTCTACAAGGCCAAAATCGTATTTGATGATAAATCCAAAGCGCCTATTGAAAAAAGCGTTCCGGTTACCAATCCGGGCACTACTGAACCTGCTGATATTGTTTATAAGATAAAAAACAAGGATGGGGAAATGAAGCTGCGTTACTTCTCAGCCCAGCCGGTTCAACCAAATTATACTCCTCCAGCTGATGTTCATACCGTACACTATGGCCAGCCCGACCAGGTAACCACAACCACTACCCAAACAACTGTAACCACTACTGGCGCAAATACCGGCAACGGAGGCGTATCAATCGGAACCAATTTAGGTAACGGCGGTGTAAGTTTCAATATGAATGTAAATGATCCGAATATCAATAGCACAGTAACCCAGACAACTTCTACACAAACAACCACTTCTTCATCTTCCAGCTATTCAGATAATATGCAACCAGCAACTACCGGGAATGTATGCCAATACCCAATGGACGGCAACAGTTTCAACTCAGCCAAACAAACAATTTCGCAGGCATCATTTGAAGATACCAAATTATCAACAGCACAGTCGATACTGGCATCCAATTGCGTATCTACAGATCAGGTTGTTGTGCTCTGCAACTTGTTTACATTTGAAGACAATAAATTGAAATTTGCAAAATTGGCGTATGCCAAGACTACAGATAAGGCTAATTATTTTAAAGTAGCCAACGCGTTCACTTTTGATGCAAGCAAAAATGAGCTTAACAACTTTATTGCCAATGGTGGCAGATAATTAAGTTAAGAGTTTCAGATTATACAGATGCTGATTGCCCGAGCAAAAATTCAATTGCCCGGGGAAAATAAAAATGTTCCAGCTTATGAATACGGGCTGCCAGGCGGGATGGATTGTCGTTTTCACTGACTTTGCATCTCGCCTGTAGTATAATATTACCCTCATCAAAATGCTCATTTACATAGTGGATTGTAATGCCTGATTCTTTTTCATCAGCATTTATCACGGCATCATGCACATGATGACCATACATACCCTTGCCACCATAACCTGGTAGCAGCGCCGGATGGATATTGATGATCTTGCCAGGAAATGCTTCTACTATAGATACCGGTATCTTCAGCAAAAAACCAGCAAGTACAATAAGGGAAGGATTGCAATCATTCATCTGCTCTATAATCAACGTTTCCTTTATTGTTTTCCGATCGATCAGGAGAAAAGGTATTTCTTCGCTTCTGGCAATATCCAATACACCTGCTTCTGCCACATTGCATACAATCAGCGATACTTTTGCTTTCCCGTTATATTTGAAATAATCTATAATGGCTTTTGCATTGGTACCGGCGCCGGAGGCGAAAATAATTAGTGATTGCATATTCTGGAATATGGGGTAAAATTACGGAAAGCAAGGAGGATTTTCATTAATCTTTCTATGTTAGTGTGTCAAACCTTTAAGGTGTGGCACAATAATCTGGATGGAATTAATTTCTGATTATTATGTTTGCAAACAGGCAAAAACAAACTTAATATGAACAAATCAAGATTAGAGGCATTCAGCGATGGGGTATTTGCAATAATTATTACCATAATGGTACTGGAATTGAAGATTCCGGAAGAGGCAAGCTGGCATTCTGTCAAACCATTATTGCCGGTTTTCATTTGCTATATACTCAGCTTTTCATTTATTGCTATTTACTGGGTCAACCATCATCACCTCATGCATACCCTGAGGCGCGTAAGCGCTGGGGTAATGTGGGCGAATGTACTGTTATTGTTCTGCCTGTCGCTTGTTCCGTGGGCTACAGGCTGGATGGGCAAGACAAATTTTGAGCGGGTTACAGTGGCTGTATATGGCTCATTGCTCATTAGTTGCGGTTTGTCGTATACGCTGCTCGGCAGCACCATAAGGAAAACCTATAAGAATGCAACAAAACTCAGCCTGGCTGTATCAAAAGACGATAAAAAAGGGCTGATATCAACAATTTTATATGGCGCTTCGATTCCTGTTGCTTTGTTTGTAAGCCCGGTAATTTCGGCGTGTTTCTTTGTAATTGTTTCGATAATGTGGATGATACCGAATAAAGCAATTGAGGAGGCGCTTTCGGATGAGTAAGCAGCTATAGTATAATTATTATTTTCTCCTGATGATAATTTCAGAGGTTTCGCCCTGGTGGAGAACAGCTTCTGCGCCATGTGTTATTTTACCATCTGTAAGGAGTATCATGGAGGTATTTGGAGGAGCTTTCCCTTCATTTTCAGCAAAGATGGTGATGGTTATTGTTTTGCCATTTACAGGTAAAACCATCCGCTTTTTATCTTTAACCAGTTCGTATTTTGATAACACTGTACGACCGTTAACCTGAACCGAAACAATATCGCCATCTACTACCATTCCATCCCATATTTCCAGAATAACGCTATCCGAATTCCAAACCAGTTCCTTTTTTATGGTGGCAGTAATTTTTTCATATTCCGGTGAGCTTATTGGCTTTTCTTCCTGAAGTTCGATTTTCTCAACCAGAGGTTTTCTCTTATTATTTGACTGGGTCAAAGTATAGCCGGCTTCTTTGCTTATAGCCAGTATAACCGTACCTGCATCACAGGAGTCCTTCGTACTGCTATTGCCAACAAATGAGCCTGAAAAAACAAAATTGTCTCCTTTCATTTTATAATCGAGCCTCACATCAAACATACAGTTATTGAGGTCAAGCGTTAGTGGCATTTTATATTCAGAGAAAGTAAGTATATGTCGCTTCCTGTCAATGGTGCCTTTCACCAGGGCATTAAGTTCAAGCC
This sequence comes from uncultured Bacteroidota bacterium, assembly GCA_903904855.1. Taxonomy (GTDB): domain Bacteria; phylum Bacteroidota; class Bacteroidia; order Chitinophagales; family Chitinophagaceae; genus Nemorincola. The sequence goes on from CAIVEH010000186.1 coordinate 36,490, forward strand.
CCAAAGGTTGGATGGTGGCTGATGTTCCTGTAACTGTATTGCCATCAATTTTCAATGTTACCTTATACCGGCATTGAGGGCCATCTTTAATATACACAAACCCATCGAGCAGGTATTCTCCATTCTGACCGCTTGCAAGCAAAGGCAGCAGAAATAACAAAACCAGAACACCCGATCTCCTGATCATTTTAAAAACATTGAGGGCATAATTGCAGGCATATTAGGGAGAAATGTGGTTGTTCAGTTCATACAATTTCTTTCTTGCAGCCATAACATAAGTACTGCCGGGATAATCAATAATCAGTTGCTCATAAAAGTGCCTGGCCTGTTCGGGCTGATGCAGGTCGTTCTGATAAATTTCGGCCATTTTATATACAGCATCATCTCCCAGCACATCTTCTTTGTATTGCTCATAGATTGCTTTCAAATACCCCAGAGCCTTATCGTAGTCGCGATGCTTCAATGCAATATTTGCCCGGAGCAAAAGGATGTCGTCATTTAGCGGATGTTTGGGGTAGACTTTATTGATACTGTCCAGCAAAGTTTCGGCATCCTTGTCTTTGTTTTGGAATAGCAGCAAATCGGCATACGCAAAACGCTGTAGTGGAACAAGGTTACTGTCTTCCACATTTTCAGTTATCAGCACTGACAGATAGAGTGCATCATTGGCAATCAGCTCAGAAGTTGCAGATTTCAGAATGGATAATTGTCGTTGCGCCCATTCGAAATCGCCCCTGTAATAAGCAAGCTTAGCATTCCGGAACCTGGCATCTTCGCCCATAGGGTCCTGCCTAAATTCCTTATCAACCTGGCTGTAGGTAAGCGATGCATCCCATAAAAGTCCATTAAGAAGATAATAATCGGCCAGTTGCAATTTCAGATTGCCCTTCATATCCCTGCGCACATCCGGGTCTTCAATGCCTTTCTTCAGTATTTCGATGGCCCTGGTCACATTATTACCAAATTGTGCTTCAAGCATTGCAAATTCAGACCCTGTTTTCGTAATGTGCTGTTTAGGATATATAGTGAGGAAGCTGTCATATTTTGTTTCCAGCTTTTTTACATCTTCCGCTGTCCATGCAATATTATCTTTCAGTGCTGCGAAAGCAGTGGATAGCTGTTCGCTTCTGGCAATGATGTAATAAGGTTGGTCTTTGCCTTTGGCTATAATATCTTCATAGGCTTTTTCCGCAGTTTCGTATTGTTTTGCGCTTGTTGCGGTGCGCGCAAGGTCCATCAGGCTTTTACCAGTCTCTTTATTTCTTTCATCAAGGGCTTCTATCTGAATCAAAGCCTGGTCCCAGTCATTTTTTTGGGTAAAAATCCATGTAAGCAGGTCGTTATAGTATGGATTTTCGGGTTGCTGGCTGAGTTTAAGTAAGATGGCTTTCTGCGTTTTCCGGATTTTTTCGGGATCATTCATCAGCAATTCCAGGAGAATGGATTTTACGTTCTCCACATTCACCTGCAAACCGGGGATTGTGGTAAGCAAAGCATCAATAGCCATATCCAGGTTGCCACAACGTGCATACAATTTTGCCAATGGGCCATTGAAATAAAAGTTGCCCCCCATCATTCTTCCGGTACGTTCGTAGGCTTCGATAGCATATTCCTCCAGCCCTTCATCCATAAATGCCTTGGCAATACGCTCAGTGAGCAACACATCCCCATTGATCCTGGTGAGTAGAACATTAAACTGCGTTGTAGCTTTTTCGTACCTGCCTTCGATAAAATAAACAGAACCTAAGTCAATATTAAGGAGCGGATTGTCTCTTAAAGTCATTTGCTTTTCGACAAGTTTTTCTGCATCCCTATATTTTTTACTAATTACAAGCAGATTAATATATTCGGTATAAACGGAATCTGGTGAAACACTATAACATTGAGCATAAACCTCATTGGCTTTGTCGTAATTTTTATCAGCCATATACTGCCGGGCCTGGGAAACAGTACCCTGCGAATAGCAGTTAATGCCTGACAATACCAATAAGATAACCGGAAGATACCGGATAACAATTTTCATTTGTTGTGATTATACTCCAAATTTAGGGTTTATTGCTGTTTGAAAATCTTATTGAAAAGATAAATGTACCGGGATAGCGGCTTTAAACTACCGTACCATGTATTAACAAACAGCAAAATCGTTTACAATAATATAATCACAAACTTCAATCCGTTTACCAATATGATAATTCTATATTGTAACGTGGCACAGTTTTTGCAATAATTATTTTATGGTTTCCCTAACATTTTACAATAAAAATACGTCTATAAAGGTAGGG
>CAIVEH010000187.1 GCA_903904855.1 uncultured Bacteroidota bacterium
ATCTTATCCCATTATATCTTAGAGACCTCACCCCGGCCCTCTCCATAGGAGAGGGTGTTATTGCAAAAATATTGAAATACAAAAATGCAAAATGGTAATAATGTTTAGAATTGGTTTGTTGAGAATTTTGTTTGGTTATCCCATTGTCTCAAAAAAAACGCGATGGGATAATGGTAAGCGCTGAAACCCTTGCTGGTGGCTAATATAAATTAATTTACGATTATCTCATCTTATCCCATTTTATCCCATTTTATCCAGCAATATCCCATTACCCGAGCAGTGGTATTAGCATTTTTTTAGAATTTTGATTGTTTCATAGTTTAACAAGTTGCCAAATAACATAAAATTTGGAACAAAGTTATGATGCATAGTTGACAATTCCTAATTTTTAGGCATATTTATTTTGGATCAGGATTTTCAGGATTAAAGAATTTTCGGAATTGCATGGTTATAGTAGATGAGCATAGGAATACGCCAGTTGCAAACTGGTGAGATTACTGAGACGAGTTATCGATACACACATTTGCGCTGCAAACTGCGCCAGACTGAACTGATTAATGACCTTCAGCAGCGGACGCTGCAACATGTCAGGACTCAGCGAGACGCTGAGACCAGTAAACTTTTTTTACAACCTTAGACCAGTAGGAGCTGGCGCAACTGTGCCCACCTAAAGACGGCTCTGTGGTTTATCAGGCACGGGCATTGTATAGCTTAATGTACAATGACCTAAGTATGTTTAATGATGATAGCTGTATGGGGGGTGATACAACTTATATTGCAGAACGACATGGCCCCCCTGCGACTAACACTCAGGAGGACAAAAATACACAGCAATATACATTATACCCCAACCCGAATGCTGGTAACCTGATACTGCTACAAAAGATAGCAGATACCCAACCTGTTGCAACAGAAATATGGGATGCAATGGGCCGGAATATAAATAAGCAAAACCTTACCTTTACAGGAGGTAGTTATAATTTGCAATTAGGGAGAATAGCACCAGGTGTCTTAATACAGATGAGAGATAGCATTGGGAGATCATTTGAATTTAAATTTGTAGTTGAATGAAAGCATTAATTTTCATTATTATGTTTTCCTGTGCCTGTTACGAAATACAGGCGCAGGAAAACATTATTATCACCATTGCAGGTTGCGATAGCGCTGGATTTAGTGGGGATGGTGGGCCTGCTACTAAAGCAAAATTATTTGCTGACGAAGGATTTTGTTTGGATAATTTTGGCAACCTATATATAGCAGATAGTTACAATAGCCGAATTCGAAAAATAAATTTATCGACAGGAATTATCACAACAGTGGCGGGTACAGATAGTGCGGGTTACAATGGTGATGGCATTCCAGCAACGGATGCAATGTTATATGTTCCGGAAACAGTAAGTTCAGATACAGCTGGTAATCTCTATATTGCTGATGCGCTTAATTATAGAGTACGCAAAATTAGTGTAGCAACGGGTATTTTAACTACTGTAGCTGGAAACGGAATACTAGGTTCATACGGTGACGGTGGATTGGCAACAAATGCTGAACTGAATACTGCAGTAGGCTTAAGTTTAGATAAATATGGAAACATATATATATCGGACTATGAGAATAATAAAATACGAAAAGTAACATTATCAACTGGTATTATAACAACATTTGCTGGTAATGGCACTAGTGGTTACTTGGGGGATGGTGGTACGGCAATAAATGCGACATTTACTGGTCCAATTCAAAGTTTTGCTGACGATAATGGTAACCTATTTATTTGTGATCAATGGAATCATGCGATAAGGAAAGTTGATGCAACAACCGGCATTATAACCACCATTGCTGGAAATGGAACAGCCGGGTATACAGGAGATGGCGGGCTGGCTATACATGCACAGCTTAACCAACCATGCGGTGTATATGTTGATGATAAGGAGAATATTTTTATTGCGGAATATGGTGATGGCGTGATCAGGAGAATAGATGGCGCAACCGGAATTATTAGTACTGTAGCTGGTACCGGAATAAGAGGATATTCGGGCGATGGCGGTCCGGTAACTGCGGCTAAGCTAAGATGCGGAGATGTATTTGTGGATAAGAACGGTATAATCTATATAGCTGATGAGGATAACAACAGGGTGCGGATGGTGTATAATACAGCGATGGGGACCCCGCAGTTCGGCAAGCTCACTATGACAGAGAGGGTGCCGTATCCTAACCCGGCGACTGATGAGCTGCATATTGATAACTGCACGGGGTGTGAGGTGAGGATTTTTAATTTATTGGGAGTGGAAGTGTCATCCTTCGGCAGGCTCAGGATGACACTCACGAAAGAGACTATTGATATTCATGGGTTGATACCGGGGGTTTATGTGGTGCGGATTATGGATGAGAATGGGGAGGTGTGGAATTATCGGGTTGTGAAGGAGTAGATGTCTGAACCTTGATTAGTGGGATTAAAGGATTTTCATGAATGTGCTCTGCCCTCAAAGAAACGGGAATGTAATTTTTCAGGCAAGAGCGCTTTATGCACAGGTATTTAATGATATGAGTATGTTTAATGACGATAGCTGCCTGAGTGCAGATTCTACCTATTTTTCTGCAAGGCATAGCGCCCCTTCTACTAGCCAAAAAGTTAATAGTGAACAGCAATATAGGTTATATCCGAATCCTAATGATGGTAGCTTTGTACTTCAACAATACAATCAAGATAATGAACCTGTTAAGGTGAAGATTTTTGATGCGTTGGGCAGAGTTATTTATTCTGTTGAAATTCAATTTAATAATACAAAAAGCCAATTAATTTTATAGGTATAGGCGTTTAGATCGCAATAATGTAGCTTTGCCTTATGGAGAGGCGAATTACCTTTGCAGGTGTGAATTCAATTATGTTCCACCAACGGTTTAAAACAGACGACGACTGCCTGGAATATTTATCCGGCG
>CAIVEH010000188.1 GCA_903904855.1 uncultured Bacteroidota bacterium
CCTATCTTTTTCTGATAAACCCTTATAGTAGGTAATCATCAGCTCTTCCACTTCATTTGAGTAGAAATCTCTCATTGTAAAACCCTTTAGTTTTACAATATTACAAAATATTTTGGTGTACTTTATTTAATCGACTTTACTAAAGCAACTGAAATGAAAAAGATATCCCTTTTAATTAGCTTTTCAATTGTTATATCACTACTTCCATCCTGCATCAGAAACAATGGAACCCAGGATGTGATTTGCGATAATGGCTCTTTGTCTCTTTATCCGGCAGGGTTCGATTCTACTGATTTTAATGGCTCAATTACACTCCGGTATAAAAACAACGGCGCTTTTGATAGCCTCATTGATACTATGACTACCAGCTATGAGGTATCGCGCCACGACACCGGCTATTTAAAAATGGATGACACAGCCTTCTACAACAAATTACACATTACAGATGAAGCTGGAGTAACCGCGGGCTATGATTACAAAATTGTGCTCCCCTCAATAGGGAAAACATACTTACTGACCAACATAGCCCAAAGTGGCATCACACATCATGCATTCCCTAATTCGCCAGGCATCATATCGATACCTCAGAATACACCTCAATGTTTCAATAATATCAGCTCCATTAATATCAATGGCAATAAATATTCCTGGGACATAGGATACCAATTTTCTACGGCAATGATCTATTTAATAAAGTAGAAAAGTCCGTCACAGTGCATTTGAAAAAGTACAGCTCAATTACCCTCGTATTGTGTTCCGGGCTTGTATTATAACCCTCCTCAGCATTAAACCTGGATCACACGTTGACATGCTCAGAGGCATTTCACCAAATTTATACCAACTGCTGCTAAGAATGTAAAGTTCTGATTGTGCATTCAAACAATATATAGTATCTATTCCCGTTTTAATTGCTTTCCGCTAAATATCATGACAAAAACAACTGTTGCCACATTAACACTGCTGCTGGGATTATTACATTTTGCATCGGCGCAGCACATTACCTACAGCGGATATATAAGCGATAAAAAAAGCGGAGAACGGCTCATAGGGGCTGTTGTTTATATTCCTCAACTGCAGGCGGGGGCAGCCAGCAATACTTTTGGTTTTTACTCTGTCAGCATTCCTGCCGGTACAGATAGTGTTGAATTAAAAGTGTCGTATGTTGGGTATACAACCTGGTCAGAAAAAGTAAGCACAGCGCAAAATCTTTCACTGAATATTGAACTTGCGGAAACAAAGGAACTGAACGAAGTGGTAGTAACCTCGGCACGAAAAGATGCGATACAGGAAAACACCCAGATGAGCGCCATAGACCTCCCGGTACAGACAATCAAATCACTGCCGGCTTTCATGGGCGAACCTGATATTATGAAAGCGATACAGTTGCTGCCGGGCGTTCAGGGCGGTAATGAAGGCACTTCGGGGCTCTACGTCCGTGGCGGCAGCCCCGACCAGAACCTTATATTACTCGACGGTGTACCTGTATATAATGCAAGTCATCTGTTCGGCTTCTTCAGTGTTTTCAATGCCGATGCTATCAGCAATGTAGAAGTAATTAAGGGTGGTTTCCCTGCCCGATATGGTGGCAGGCTGTCGTCAGTGATAGACATCAATATGAAGGAAGGCGATAAGAACCAGATACACGGAGAGGGAGGCATTGGTATTATTGCTTCCAGGCTCACACTTGAGGGGCCTATCAAAAAAAGCAAATCGTCATTTATGGTTTCAGGCCGCCGCACCTATATCGATGCTCTTATAGCCCCCTTTATACATGGTGATACCAAGGGCGGCTATTACTTCTACGATCTGAATGGCAAGGCCAATTTCACCCTCGGCAAAAAGGATCATTTATACATAAGCGGCTACTTCGGCAGTGATAAATTCTACATCTCAGATAAGTCGAGTGATCTGGGCAATTCATCAACCTTCAAAAGCTCGATCCAGTGGGGTAATATAACAGCTGTCGCCCGGTGGAACCATGAATTTGGTCCAAGATTATTCGGCAATCTCACAACCTACTACAGCAAATATAAATTCCAGGTATCAGAAGAAAACAGCAGTACAGATAATGGCATTACCAGCAGTTTTCTGTCGAAATACAATTCGGGCATTTATGATATTGCCGCCAAGTACGACCTTGATTACTATCTGAATCCACGCAATACGATACGTGCGGGTATTGGTGTAATAGCACATACCTATACGCCCGGCGCGCAGACATCAAAAGAAAACAACAACGGTGTATCAAAAGATACCACCTTGGGGCAGAAAATAATTTACAGCACTGAAACTGATGCATATATAGAAGATGATATCCGGCTTAGTTCTTTGCTGAAAGCCAATATAGGATTGCATCTCGGAGGATTCAAAGTGAGAGATAAATTTTACAATTCAGTACAGCCAAGGGTTGCGCTGCGTTACCTGATCAATGAGCGAATGAGCGCTAAAGCATCCTATGTTCAGATGAACCAGTACATCAATTTGCTCTCCAATTCCAGCATTGGTCTACCTACTGATTTGTGGGTACCTTCTACTGATAAAATAGCGCCACAGCTGTCGCGGCAGGGTGCGGCAGGCATTGCCTATACATACCCTAAGGGTTATGAGGTGAGCCTCGAAGGTTATTACAAAACCATGGATAATGTAATTGAATATAAAGAAGGTGCAAGCTTTTTCAATAGCACCACTAATTGGGAAGATAAAGTGGAGGTGGGCAAGGGCCGGAGCTACGGCGCTGAGCTCTTCGTACAAAAGAAGAAAGGTAAATTCACTGGCCTGTTTGGTTATACCCTTTCATGGAGCAACCGGACTTTTGCCAACCTGAATAACGGACAGACCTTCCCCTATAAATACGACCGCCGCCACGATATAAAAATGGCAGGGGTTTACAAATTATCTGACCGCATAGAGCTCAGCGCCGAATGGGTTTATGGCACGGGCAATTCGATGACGCTCCCTGTTGGATATTATGTTGGGCCCGATGGCAATGAAGTTACCATTTACGGAAACAAGAACGGATACACCATGCCGGCCTACCATCGTGCCGATGTAAGTATCCGGTTCACGAAAGAAAAAAGGTGGGGTACCAGGTCGTGGATATTGGGGGCATATAATGTTTACAACCGTCAAAATCCGTTTTTCATTTATGAAGACGCAGGTGTTTACAAACAGGTAAGCCTTTTCCCTCTTATTCCGTCACTAAGCTATCAGTTCAAATTCTAAAAAGAAGACCATGAAAAATTCAAAATTCTATGCGGTGGTTCTGATGGCTAACTTCCTGATTATTGCTTCCTGCGAGAAAGTAATTAAGGTCAATCTGCCATCTCTGAAAAATGAACTGGTAATCAACAGCAATTCAGAAGTGAATCAGTCTTTATCAGTAAACATCAGCAGAAGCAATTCATTGGCAAATCATAAATACAATCCTGACCTGGCAGTTTACAATGCCACAGTAAAATTGTTTGTTGATGGTGTTTTTACGGAAACACTAACCTATGATTCGGCAGTAGGATATTATTCTGCCTCCTCTACACTGCCTGGTAAACAATATACCCTGAGAGTGTCGGCCCCCACATACACTGATGCCGATGCCACAATAACAGCTCCATCGGCTGTTCATATCAGTAATATTACCCGCATACCATTTGCAAGGAAAGATCAGGATGGCAACGAACAGGATGAGCTGATAGTAACCTTTTCCGATCCACCAGCCATGGGTGATTACTATATTATCAAGTTGCACAGCAGGGATGACTCTATAGGTTTCAACATAAGTAATTTCTGTGTAAACTCCCCCGATGCAGGCATCGAATCGGTTGCCAATGAACCTATTACCGGAACAAGCTGCCTTGAAAATACTGGCATTTTTTTCCGGGATGCATTATTCAACGGTCAGCAAAAAAACCTTGTGTTATATGCCCAATCCTACAATATTGCGCCGCAGTTTAACGGGGCCGATTCCTTATTTGCAACAATAGAATTGATACATGTTCCTGAAGCTTATTTCCGGTACGCCAAATCATCAATACTGGCAAATAATACCAATGGAGATCCTTTTTCTGAACCGGTGAATGTTTACACAAATGTCAATAATGGATTGGGTATTTTCTCGCTTATAAGCCGGGATAGTGTGGTTATCCATTAAACGGGGGTCTGCAACAGCCACTCCTCCAGCTTAATCACAGCCGCCTGCCTCGGAAATACTTTACCCATCAGCACATTATGCACCTCTTCATCCGTATCGGCACAGAGGTCTGAGAGTACCGTTATCTGGTAATCTTTATCAGCAGCCTCGCGAAGGGTGGATAATACTACACCACCGGTAGCAATACCTGTAAGAATTAAATGCTGAACGCCTTTTGCACGCAAAACCATTTCCAGGTCGCTGCCTGCAAATGCGCTCACACGGCGCTTTACTATCAGTACATCCTGCTCCAGCATCGGAATAACAGGTTGCGGATTGACCATGTAGGCAGGCATAGCATTCTTCATGGCGTTGAACGATTTATTATTTGCATTGATCTCAGGTAAGCCCTGCCTGAAACCAACCACCACAAAAAGCACAGGGATATTTTTCTTGTGTGCTGTATCCACAGCAAATTGTACCTTTTTAAGGTAGGCTTCTTTGTTTGTAATGCGATCAGTAATGCCTGGCTGAACGTCCATAACCAGGAGGGCGGCATGGTGTAATCCTGTATTCATCTGGACAAATTATATGGTTAGTGTTGTTTTCAAAATAAAACTATAAATCAGCAGTTCAACTATTCTCATGAATGGCCATCACCGGAATATGGTTGAGCAGCGCCAGTTGTTTAGTGTAGCTTTTTTTCATCAGTTTGTCCCAGACACCATGCCTGCGCGGAATTACCAGCAGCAGGTCGATATTATACTGGCCTGTGAATCCGGCAAGGCCCTTTATGATATTATTGTTCTCAACCGTATGGTATTGAGGCGTCAGATCGCTGAAACCGGCCTTAACAGCATCGGCCCTGTCATCGGAGACCGGCTTTGCAGGCGAATGGGATACATGCACAATATGAAATCCGGCCCCGGTAAGCCGCACAAGGTCTTTTATTGTTTCAAATTGATGAGGCTCGCATACTTTCTTATAATCACATGCGAAAGCAATATTCTTTATTTTACTGTATTCAATATGCCGGGGAACAACAAGAACCGGGCAGGATATGGCTATCAGTGCATCCAGCCAGTTTTCGTCCCAGGACCAGACTTCGGAATATTCGCCATTGGTACCCAAGATCATTAGTTGAGCATCTGATTCCCTGCGGAGCTCTTTGAGGCATTCCATATAATCACCGGTGGCCATTTTAGCTTCTATATGCACTTCCCTGAAACTGCTTTTTGCACGGTCCAGTTCGTCTCTTAGCTTTGACCTGTCCTCTTCAAGGTCGGCATCAATGGCAGCAAGGCTCAGTCCTTCGGCAGCATAGCTTACAGGTATTGTATAAATATGGAACAGCAGTATATTGTAATTATGATCTTTTGCAAATCCGCAGGCATAGTTCAGTGCGTTTGCTGCAGACTCAGAGAAATCTGTGATAACGATGATATTGTTTTTCATTGTTGCTATTGAATTTACTTCATTAATATACGGCTTCAACAATACTTACTTTCATTTGTTTGATTTTATAAACAGAACGATAAATGGCACGCATACCAGGAGTATGATTCCAATCCACAAAAATACATCCATATAAGACAGTAATGTAGATTGTTTAGTTATGGAAAAATCAAGTATATGCCATAAGTACGAGTTGTATAAACTATTTGTGGCAATTGCCACTGCTTTGTTTTGCAGCGAATGATTAAGTAATGGCCTTTTAGTGATGTTGATTAAAAAAAGTACACCATCTTACTTGTTCTTTTTCCTTTTTCCTTCGTTGTAAAAGTAATTAAATAGTACACTATTCGCAGATTTTACGCCTCGTAAAAAAGAAAAATAACTTCGCAATATGGTGTACTTTTTTTAAACAACATC
>CAIVEH010000189.1 GCA_903904855.1 uncultured Bacteroidota bacterium
ACACTCTGGATGGCGCTGGAACTGCTCATTCCGCAGGAAAAAAGAATTGCAGATAACAGAATGCGCACACTGACATTTTCTGTGATTGTTTTATTGTTTTTGCAGCTAGCCTATGGTGCATTTATGGCTGGCCTTCATGCAGCAAAGAGCGCGCCCACATGGCCAACAATCAACGGCATGTGGCTACCCGGCACATTGAGTCATGAAAGCCTTATAAACAATGAAATAAATGTACATTTCATACACAGGACGCTGGCTTATATCCTTTTGATGTGTATTCTATTTTGGTTTGTAAAAGCTGCACGATCAGCTAAAGAATACAATACACCTATGTTTAGCAACACAAAGTGGTGGCCGCCTGCACTGGTTGTATTGCAGGTTGCACTGGGCATAATTACGGTTCTATGCGCACCACTCATTGTATTTGCAAAGTTCGGCACTTTCGAAATAATTGCAGAACTACATCAGCTTGTAGCTATGTTTTTGCTGATGTCGCTGGTGGTTAATTTGTATGTGGTTAGTAAAAGGAGTTGAGCTGTTGGCAAGTATTCGCAATACATAAGTGCAATCTTTACCTGAGTGATGTAATGATCAACAATATTCAATTTGAATCATGCTGTGAAAACTATTTTTTGAAATACTTTCTGTAATCAGGGTCAATATCTAGGTATTCAGGTGAATATGGTTTTTGCACCCTGTCAAAAAACAGAATCCCATTTATATCTTTCAGCGTGTCTCTCTTTATCAGGATGAAAGAATTATCAGCGTATACAAACTTCATGTACTTACAAATGTCAGCATCTATAATTTTCAGCTTTACACTTTCAAGGTGTTTTCTGGCTTCAGAAAGGTAATACATAGCATCATCCTCACCTGTATAAAAATCATCCTCGCCATCAGCAGCTATTGCTGCGGCAATCTGGTTGCTGTCTGGCTGATAGAACACTGCAGCAATGCGGTCTACAATCAGGGTATCTATATACCTGGGGTTATCATACGACTCTGTTGCTTTAGCTGAAGTATCGCTGTTTGTGGTAGATATGCCTTTCTTTTCAGGTTGCTCATTGTTGCAGGAACAGAGCGCTATTGATACTATGGCTAAAATAGAGAGAAGGTTAAGGCGCATATCATTCCAGTTTACTGCAAAAATAAAAAACGGCCTCAGGAAATGAGGCCGTTCTGGTTATCTGTAATAATTAATTATTCCTGGCTCACACTTGGCTCTTCAGCTATAGGTGCCGGATGATCAATTACAAAAGTAATCTTACCATCTGCTTCAATATAATCGGCAGTTACATTGTCTCCCGATTTAATACGGTGATTGAGAATCTCTTCTGCCAGCGGATCTTCCAGGTATTTCTGAATAGCCCGGTGCAATGGCCTTGCACCAAACTGCTGGTCGTAGCCCTTTTCAGCAATATACTTCTTGGCTGTGTCGGTAAGCTGCATAATGAAGCCCAGATTATTAAGGCGTTTCATTACATCCTTCATAATGATGTCTATGATCATTGCAATATGCTTCTCTTCCAGCGAATTGAATATTACCACATCATCAATCCTGTTCAGGAATTCGGGCGAGAAGGTGCGTTTAAGTGCCTTTTCTATAACTCCCCGGTTGTTTTCTTCCTGGCTTACAGCCTTGGCGGTTGTAGTAAACCCTACACCTGCACCAAAGTCTTTCAACTGGCGTGCACCAATGTTTGAGGTCATGATAATCAGGGTATTCTTGAAGTCAACCTTACGGCCCAGGCCATCGGTCAATTGCCCGTCATCAAGCACCTGCAGCAATATGTTGAAGATATCCGGATGCGCCTTTTCTATTTCATCGAGCAATACAACTGAATAAGGTTTGCGGCGTACTTTCTCAGTAAGTTGTCCGCCTTCCTCATAACCCACGTATCCCGGAGGAGCGCCAATGAGTCGGCTCAACGAGAATTTCTCCATGTACTCACTCATATCCATCCTTATCAGCGCATCATCGCTGTCGAACATGTAGCGGGCCAAAGCACGTGCCAGTTCGGTTTTTCCTACACCTGTAGGGCCAAGGAATATAAACGAGCCAATTGGCTTGCGTGGGTCTTTAAGGCCTACACGGTTACGCTGTATAGCTTTTACTATTTTATTGATCGCCTCATCCTGCCCTACCACATTGGCACGCAGGTCTTCGTCCATGCGGCGCAGTTTGGCGCTTTCGGCTTCTACCATGCGCATTACAGGTATGCCGGTCATCATGCTCACCACTTCTGCAATCGCCTCCTCATTTATAGGATACCTTTTATGCTTGGCTTCTTCTTCCCACTCTGCTTTGGCCTTTTCCAGTTCTTCACCCAGTCTTTTCTCACGGTCGCGGAGGGCAGCAGCCTCTTCAAAACGCTGGCTCTTTACTACCTTGTTTTTCTCAAGCTTTATATCCTCTATTTTCTTCTCAAGGTCAAGTATAGTTTGCGGAACATTAATGTTCTTCAGGTGCACTCTTGCTCCGGCTTCATCCAGCACATCTATTGCCTTATCGGGCAGCAGGCGGTCGGTCATGTAGCGGTCGCTGAGCTTTACGCAGGCTTCAATAGCTTCAGCATCATACACCACATTATGGAAGTCTTCGTATTTCGAGCGAATGTTATTGAGGATGGTTATTGTTTCCTCAATGCTAGGTGGCTCAATCAATACCTTCTGGAAACGACGGTCGAGAGCGCCATCTTTCTCAATGTACTGACGGTATTCATCCAATGTAGATGCGCCAATGCACTGCAGGTCACCACGGGCCAGTGCAGGCTTGAAGATATTGGAAGCATCGAGCGAACCAGATGCGCCACCGGCGCCCACAATAGTATGAATCTCATCAATAAACAGAATCACATCGCGGTTCTTTTCCAGCTCATTCATAATGGCTTTCATACGCTCTTCAAACTGGCCACGGTACTTTGTGCCGGCCACAAGCGCAGCCAGATCAAGGCTGATAACCCGCTTATCGAACAATACGCGCGATACTTTGCGCTGAACAATGCGCAGTGCCAGGCCCTCAACTATAGCTGTTTTACCAACTCCGGGCTCACCTATAAGTATCGGATTGTTCTTTTTACGACGGGATAATATCTGCGATACGCGCTCAATCTCTTCATCGCGGCCCACGATAGGGTCAAGAGTGCCTAATTCGGCAAACTTGGTGATATCACGTCCGAAATTATCCAGTACAGGTGTCTTTGATTTGGAGGCTCCTGCTGCTGCGGGTTTACGTTGCTGCTGAAACTGTCTGCGTTCTTCATCATCGTCAAATTCCTCCGATCCCGGATCATTGTAATCAGCCGATGGTGCGCCACCCTGCAATATGCTCAGTTCGTTTTTAAACCGCTCATAATCAATTTCGTAGTGGTTCAGTATCTGGGTTGCCACATTTTCCTTATTCTTCAATATTGAAAGCATAAGATGCTCCGTCTCCACTGTAGTGCTTTTCAGCGCTTTAGCCTCAAGTACAGTAATCCGTATCACTTTTTCGGCCTGCTTGGTAAGCGGAAGGCTGTTTATATTAGCTAGCGGCTTATTGTTTTTATCCTTGATGGCTACCTCCAGTTCTTTACGCAACTGAAAAAGGTCCACGTGCATGGTTTGCAGTACTCTGAGGGCCATGCCATCGCCTTCGCGTATGAGGCCCAGTAATAAATGCTCAGTACCAATAAAATCATTTCCTAGTCTTAAGGCTTCCTCACGGCTATATGATATGATCTCTTTTACCTTCGGCGAGAAATTAGAATCCATGTAATTCCTGTTTTTAAATAATAAAGTTAACATTTTCCTTCGTATTATCCTATCGTCATTAATTATTGAAGCATCATCGCTTTATCTTTGGTCTTTAATTTTTCTGGTGTATTATTATATTCGGAGCAAAATGTTTGCCGGAAAAGTTATTTTAAGAACTGGTTAAAAATATTTCATAAATCGTTAACGCTTCTGAATATGGATTTCAAAATTGATACCAAAGATGCATTTACAACCATTATGCCACTTGAAAAGGAAATAAGTGCTAAATTGACAGGCGGACTAAGGGTGAAACTGGAAGAAATGAGGCAAAGCGGCAGTAATAACTTTATTATTGATTTGCAGCAGTGTGAAGAAATTGATGCCAATGTCGTGCCTGAACTGATAACTTTGCACGAAGAAAGTTATGGGCTGGGGCAATCACTTGTATTCACAGAACTAAATGATAAAATAATTTCGGCACTGAAAAAATCCGAATCTGACCTTTTGCTCAACATTGCCCCGAAAATGATTGAGGCAATTGATATTGTCAGCATGGAATTATTGGAACGCGAATTATTAGGTGAGGAATGATGTCTGAATCAGAATTTAGAGGATTTTAAAATTTACTGAATTAATTGCAGTAGACGAAAGAAAAAGAATGATAAAAGATGATTTAACGTATAAAATAGTCGGATGTGCAATGAAGGTGAATTGTACTCTGGGAAATGGCTTTAAGGAAGTTATTTACCAAAGGTGTCTTGCTATTGAAATGAATAAAGAAGGATTGAATTTTGGCCGTGAGATAGAACAATCAATATTTTATCAAGGTGAAAACGTAGGAACCAGAAGAGCGGACTTTGTAGTTGAGAATAGAGTTATAGTAGAATTTAAGGCTTTAATTAACCTCGAAGATGTTCACCTGGCCCAGGCTAAGAATTATGTAGTAGCCTATGATTTTCCAATCGGGCTCTTAATAAATTTCGGAGCCGTTAGCCTCCAGCATAAATTGATTTTTAATCCTAAATACAATACAGTCCTCACTAAAAATAATTCAGAAAATTCAAAAATCCTGTAAATTCTGATTCAGAAGAATGAAAGTAACTATACTAGGTAATAATTCGGCCCTTCCTGCTTTTGGCAGGCACCCATCAGCACAGGCGGTTACTGTGTATGGCGAAGTGATTTTGATTGATTGCGGTGAGGGCACCCAGATCCAGATGCAGCGGTATGGTTTAAAGTGGCGTAATGTGCATCACATTTATATAAGCCACCTGCATGGGGATCATTATTTCGGTCTTCCCGGCCTGCTCAACAGTATGAGCCTGCTGGGCCGTACTGCTCCGCTGCACCTTCATGCCCCTGCTGAGTTAAAACCTATTATGGATGCAATCCTTGAAGTTGCAGATACCGTTTTATGTTACCCTTTTTATTTTCATCCGCTGCCCGATGAATCAGCCATGATAACAGATGAACCCTCCTTCTCTGTAACCTGCTTCCCGGTTGAGCATCGTATTAAATGCCATGGCTTCCTGGTGGAACGGAAAACAAGAGGCAGAAAGATAGTTCCTGAAAAATGTAACGAATATGAAATTCCCGCTGCTTATTACGACTATCTGAAGAAAGGGGATGACTATGAACGCAAGGACGGATTTCTGGTAAAGAATGAATGGGTAACGGAAGAAGGTCCTTCTGTGAAGCGGTATGCCTATTGTGCTGATACATTATTTACAGATAGCTTTCTGCATGTAATTAAAGGGGTTGACACCATTTATCATGAGTGTACTTACCTGGAAGCCGACAAAGCCAAAGCCGAAGCTCGCTACCACAGCACTTCAGCTCAGGCTGCTGAGGTTGCTAAGATGGCTGGCGCAAAACAATTGTTGCTGGGCCATTTCTCTTCAAAATATAAAGAACTCGATGCTTTCAGGGAAGAGGCTAGTGCAATTTTCCCGAATTCGCTTGTGAGTATTGAAGGGACAGTTTATGAGGTGTAACAACTTATACTATTGTCTGGTAAGCAACTCCTGAACCTGATTTATGAAAATTTTTGCAGGCAATATCAACTCTGTCACATCACTTTCTACATAATCAATGAAATCTTCATAATCACCTTTATGCCTCATAGTATAGAGTTTTGTATAAAAGCTACCTTTATCCTCTGAAATAAGACCTTTATTTACAAAATGTAAACCAAGCATTTTAATTGCTCCGGCATGTGTTCTTGTACTAATATCACTATTGATAAGCAAAGCGCTGACAGCATAAAAGCAAGCATAATACAAACGGTTAACTCCAATATTCCATAACCTGTTCTGCACAAGTACTTCTACCTCGGCAAGGGTTTTCATTGCATTCGTCATCCTGTATTGAACAAGGTCCGATTTTTGTTCGCTAGTCATAATACTCTTCCATCCTTATTTACATTTTCATAAAATGGAGTAACTCTGTGATTAGTCCAGGCATCCTTCGTATAAACCATCGGGCTGATAATCATGCCGGTTTTATACCCTAAACTGAATAAAGGATAAGTTATCTTATCTTCATCATCATGTGTAATTTTGTCTTTATCCAAAAGTATTAGTAAATCAATATCTGAATCTTCATGGTAATCGCCCCTTGCATAAGAACCATACAAAATAAGCGTAGCGCCTGGTGCATTCTGGGCTACCGAACTTTTTATAAGTTGCAATATATTGGCCTTATCGTTCACTCTACAAAAATACATCATTTATAAGGAAAATTCAAAACATAGCCAGTTAGCATAGGGTAAATAAACAGGCGCATAAATAAAGGCTTTAAAAAAGTTATAACTTTATCGCAAAAAAGGAATGTTACTAAAGTGGCAAACAGGCGTTGTAATACGCATTGAGCAGGTTACACACAATACCAAACGATATTGGGTTGAACTGCCCGAAACACCGCATTTTGATTTTATTCCCGGCCAGTTTGTTACACTCGACCTTCCTATTTCAGAGCAACGTATTAAGCGATGGAGAAGTTACAGCATAGCTTCAATGCCCGATGGAACCAATATTATAGAATTGCTGATCGTGCATGTGGATAATGGCGTTGCATCTTCTTATATTTTCGAAGAAATAAAGGTAGGTAGCCAGTTTACATTAAGAGGCCCCCAGG
Source organism: uncultured Bacteroidota bacterium (assembly GCA_903904855.1). Lineage (GTDB taxonomy): Bacteria > Bacteroidota > Bacteroidia > Chitinophagales > Chitinophagaceae > Nemorincola. The sequence continues at coordinate 6,871 of CAIVEH010000189.1, forward strand.
GAGTTTTTGTTCTCCCCAAAAGCCTGGATAAGGAACTTTTCCTGATCTGCACCGGAACAGGTATTGCACCTTTTCGCAGTATGGTGCAATACATTCACTTTAATAAAATTCCGTTCAAAAAAATATACCTCATTTTCGGCACCCGCACCCAGGCTGATTTGTTGTATGAAGAAGAAATGTGTGTGCTTGAGCAGCAGATGCCTGGATTCAGATACATACCAACCCTCTCCCGCGAATTATGGGAAGGAAACCGTGGATACGTACACCAGATTTATGAAGAGCTATGCAAAAACCAGCAACCAGCCAGCTTTATGCTATGCGGCTGGCGCAAAATGATTGATGAGGCCAGTGGACGGATTATTGCAATGGGTTATGATAAGAGGGATGTGATAGAGGAATTGTATGGGTAAAGGATAAAACACAAGTCTCATAACTTCATTAAACCTGCTATATTACTGTTACTATATAACGCGCCTGTTTTTACCTTGGAATTCTTTGTAACCTAATTCCAGTCATGATTCCAGGATATCTTTACTTCGCTTAATTGCTTTTTCGAAGGTATCTGTGATATTGGCCTTCCCTACCTGAAATACCAGTCGTGCCTTATTTAGTTCATTAAGTACCTGCTCATTTGTAACTTCCGATAGTATCAGCTTAGTGCCTTTATTCTTTATTTCCTTATGCACTTCTTTTATGGTCTGAATGCCGGTAGCATCAATGATGGGAACATGCCCCATACGTATTATAAGCACTTTTGCCGGGTTTTCTATCACCTTCATAGCCTCCTTGAATTTGTAGGCCGCACCAAAAAATAATGGTCCGTTGATTTCATAAATATCCACACCCTCCGGAACAATATTATCCCGCAATATATGATCATCTGTTTTTCCATTCTCCGGATTTACCTGATGCTCCACAGAACTGGATTTCATCATTTTCTGAATGAACAGGAATGCTGCAAGCACTATACCAAATTCTATAGCCACTGTCAGGTCAACGAATACGGTGAGCAGAAAAGTAGCCAGTAAAACAGCCGCATCGCTCCTGGAACCTTTTAATACGGAAACAAAATTCTCCCACTCACTCATGTTGTAAGCTACTATGATGAGGATGCCTCCCAGTGTTGCCATGGGTATCAGGGCAGCCCATTTACCCACAAATAGCATAATAAGCAGCAGAGTAACTGCATGAATCATACCTGCAACAGGCGACCTTCCGCCATTTTTGATATTGGTGGCTGTGCGGGCAATAGCGCCGGTGGCAGGTATACCGCCAAATATGGCTGAGCAGATATTGGCTATACCCTGAGCTATAAGCTCCGTATTCGATCGATGGTTCCCTCCAATCATGCCATCAGCTACCACTGCGCACAATAACGACTCTATACTGCCCAGCAGCGCAATGGTAATAGCCGGCCTCATGAGCCCCCTTACAACACTGAGACTCAGCTGAGGCACAGCGGGATGGGGAAATGTGGAAGGAATGGCGCCAAAACGGCTGCCTATAGTTTCTATCGGCAGTTTAAGAAAATAGGCAGCAGCTGTTGTAACCAATATGGCGATAAGTGAACCGGGGACCTTATGTGTAACCCTGGGCCACAGAAATACCAGTACAATAGTACTGATACCGATAACGATGGCTGGAAGATTTATAGAAGCTAAATTGTGGCTGTAGGCAATCCATTTACCTACAAAATCAGCTGGTACTCGCCCATACGCAATCCAAACAGGTCCTTCATCTGCGATGAAAATATAATGACGGCAATACCGGTAGTGAAACCCACAATTAATGGATACGGTATGTATTGGATAGCATTACCAACTTTGGCTAAGCCCATAGCTATGAGCATAATGCCGGCCATAAAGGTGGCAATAATAAGGCCATTTACACCGAACTGCTGCACTATACCATATACAATAACGATGAAGGCTCCCGTAGGGCCACCTATCTGAACCCGGCTGCCACCTAATGCTGCTATAAGAAACCCTGCAATAATAGCTGTAAATAATCCTTTCTCGGGAGATACTCCTGAGGCAATAGCAAATGCTATGGCAAGCGGGAGTGCAACAATACCAACAATGATGCCTGCAATAAGATCTTTGGCAAAAAGATCTTTGTTGTAATTCTTTAAGGTGTCAATTATTTTTGGCCGGAACATATTACGATCTCAGATTTTAGTATTAAAGCCGGATTAAGTTGTTCTGAGCTGCAAAGGTAGGGTTAGTGTATTTACACCGTCAGCATTTTTATACCACTATGTGCAGAAGTGGTTTACGATATGGAATGGTGCCCAAATTAAAGGGTAGATTCAAACAATCCGCAATTAACAGCAAACCATTTGAAAAATAATAAGCTTTTCTTATTTTCACCAGATAACCAAGATAGCAAATAAGCTATTGTATCTTTACACCAATGTTCTTACACTTTCAAAATAACAACCCAGGATCAGCACTGATCAATAAGAAACATGCCCTCATTGATGAGCAGACATCGCCGCTGCAACGGATCATGTGGATTTATAATGCCGATGAACCGGAAAGACGCAGTTTCGAAAACAATATCTGTGCATTCCATATTGGCAATGGCTATTTTCTGAGCGTGGCCCACAATCTTAAATTGCAGGCAGGATTCATAAAATCAATTAACGAAGAAATCTATAAAAAAGAGATATATACCAAGCTGGATGGCGCTCAAAGCCGCCTGATGGACCAGCATTTTTTTACAGACGATTATACCCGCAAAAAATACCTGAACAACAATGACCCCGCCAACCTGCAGACTATTGCCGGTATACTGAAACAAAAACGGTTTGATACGCGCTGGGTATCGCTGGCCGAAAAAAAAATATGCAACCCTTACGTGGTTTTCCAGTTCAAGAACAATTTGTTTTACAACGATCCTGAACTTACCCAACAAATGGGTAGTAACAGGCAGTTTTATGAACCTGCAATCCAGAAGCATACTTTCCTGGCAGAAGTGACGCTGGTTAAAGCTTTCTACAGCGCTGATATTGCCTTATACAAAATGGTGAATGCATCTGAAGAAATAATAAAACGAATACCCGCAATAGAAATTGACCTTAATTTCATTGATGAGCCGGTGAATAAATTGTATTGCCTTCAAAGCTCACCCGGTGGCCCATCTGGGCGATTGCTCAATGAAGCTGTTATTGACGGCATACTCGATCACTTTACCATTTTTCCGGACGACTTTGGCGGCAATTATTTATTTGAAGGCTACCGTTATCTGCTGAAAGGATATACCCGTTTCGGTTCATCGGGCGCACCCTATGTTATATTTGATGATGAACGTGGTTGTTTTGTAGCCAATGCCATACAAAGCGAACTGAGTGGCATACAGATGTCGATAAAAAATGACCGGGAAGGCAATATACAATACGTCAACGCCATAGCATCGCCATTATATATAATAAGGGATGAGCTGCAAACGTTTCTGAAACAGGAAAGACCTCAATGATCAAATTTCACCTCAAAAGGCTTTGCCACCGCATCCTGCTCGTGGCAATTGAGGTGAATGTCCTGAATGTAAAGCGTTACATCTTTAAAGTCCCATTCTTTTATCTTATCCTTCTGGATCTGAGTCATCTCCCACGTATTTGAATATAGCGGCCCAAAGAAATCATGCCCTGGTGCCTTTAGCGAAACCGAAAAGCCGGACGGCCGGCAACCCACTGAATCTGTTGTGAGAATGGGATTAGCCAGTATTGCCTCCCGCGTGGTATAGTAGGTGGTGATGTTGCCTAAACGCACCTTCGGGTAAGTTGATTCATCTTCTGTTTTCTTCTTTTTATGTTTCTGCTTGCCCACAGATAGAATGGCTGGGAGGAGGAGTATAAGGAGGAAGAATAGTTTTTTCATTGTATTTCTGTTTAATGATCGCTGGTTTCTTAAAAACTTAAGATAGGATTAAAGGTAGGAAAGATTTCAGTTTTAGTGGTGATCAATAATATGGATTGTCATATCACTCAAAGTTCTCGGACACATAATTCCTCCCCAAGCTTTGATTTCATCAATCTTAAACTTATCACCTTTTTTCAAATTTTTTATGGCTATAATTACGGCATTATCAAATGGAACTCCTCCAAGTTTATCTTTTGAATTTTTATAAAATTGCCTTATCGGCAAAGAATTCTGCCCAGTATAAATTGTGATATTATATCCATGTAAGTCTGCAATAGGCTTGGGGTTTAAATAACTATCAGAAAAAGCGATATAAAGATAAGGACACGCAATTACTTCACTAACCGTTGCAAATGTATCTTTTAACGTACCTAATTTAGCCATTGGATTGGGCCAGCATTTCAAAGTAAACACTTTCTTATAGATTTCTTTGCCATTTTTATAAATGTGAAGAACGCTGTCTTCTTGACTCATAGGTGTAAGATTGTATAAGTCAGAATAGTCAAAACAATGCTCTTTAACTTCACCACGATAACTTACCTTACTACCGATGGGCAGGTTTTTAATCCTAACATCATTTCCACCGTTTAGGTAAAGTAGATTCAATGTTGAATCTTTTAGGAATAATTGATAGGTTGTAATTTGAGCAAAGGAAGTATTGATTGCGCAAGCAAAATATAGCAACGATATATAGTGAAATTTTTTCAGCAATTATTTTGCATTTTATCTCAATATAAAGATAGCAAAAACTTGAACCATTTCAAACACAAAGATTCAATGTGCAGGGTTAATTTGAATTGGTTGCTAAATAATAAACTGACATAAAAATTCAATAGTAAATAATTTACTAAATTTAATGTAGATGAAACAGGCTCAGTTTTATAAATTATTGGACATAGTTGAGGACATCAAAAAAGTTGATGCCATGATCAAATTGCACCAGGAACATGATGAGTCTACTTTTATGCTGGATCAATACCAGGCAAGGAAGGATAAACTGATAGGGATTGTGATTGATGAACTTGTTTCTCCTTCATTACGATCAGTTAGTAGTATAAAGACAATAAAAATGATCATTGATAAGTATTACCCTGATCTGGAACATCTTTATGATATATCGCAAACAGATGATTTTGCCAGACTCGAAATGGCTATCTGATACCAGATTACAAATACCTCCCTGTATACCCCCTCTTCACCTTCTTCAGCCCCTCTGGCTCACCCTCATAAAGCACATCACCACCGCCAATGCCGCCTTCCGGCCCAAGGTCTATAACCCAGTCGGCGCTTTTAATCACATCGGTATTATGCTCTATGACAATGATCGAATGACCTTGTTCTATGAGCGCGTCAAATGATCCCAGCAGTTTCTTGATATCATGCATATGCAGCCCGGTAGTTGGCTCATCGAAGATGAACAATACCTTGTCCTTCTGCCTGCTCTTGCCCAGGAAGGATGCGAGTTTCACACGCTGCGCTTCTCCGCCGCTCAGGGTGTCGCTGCTCTGGCCCAGCTTTATGTAGCCCAGCCCCACATCACTTAGTGGCTGCATTGCAGAAGCCAGTTTCTTTTCATCTTCAAAGAATGCAATGGCTTCATCCACGCTCATCTCCAGTATATCATAAATGCTTTTGGTGCGGTAGGTTACTTCAAGTACTTCGTCCTTAAAACGTTTGCCCTTACACACTTCGCACAGCAGGTGCATATCGGCCAGAAACTGCATTTCCACTATCACCTCCCCTTCGCCCTTGCAGGTATCGCAGCGGCCACCATCGGTATTGAATGAGAAATGCTTCTCGGCATAACCTCTCATTTTTGCCAGTTGTTGTTTGGCATACAGTTTGCGTATCTCATCGTAAGCTTTAATGTATGTAACCGGGTTGCTGCGTGATGATTTACCTATAGGGTTCTGGTCTACCTGCTCCACATGGCTGATGCTCTGCAGGTCGCCTGTAAGGTTCTTGAAAATGCCCGGCCTGTCAGCCCCTTCGCCATAGTGTTTCTGCAGGGCAGGGTAGAGGGTTTGCTTTACCAGTGTGGTCTTGCCGCTGCCGCTTACACCTGTTACCACACACAATACATTCAGCGGAAAATCAACCGACACATTTTTAAGATTGTTCTGCCGGCATCCTTCTATTCTTATTTTTCCGGTTGGCTTGCGCTTTATGACAGAAGGTATAATTTTCAGATCACCGCTAAGGTATTTACCCGTGAGGCTGGCTTTGTTTTTTATGAGCGCTTCATAATTTCCAACAGCTACCACCTCGCCACCAAGGTGACTGGCAAATGGCCCCATATCTATTATGTAGTCAGCCTCGCGCATCATCATTTCATCGTGCTCCACCACTACCACAGTATTGCCAAGGTCGCGCAATGATTTGAGCACACTTATCAGCCGCTCAGTATCCCTGCTGTGCAGGCCTATGCTGGGCTCATCCAGTATGTACAGAGAATCGGTAAGATTGCTGCCCAGGAACTTGGTAAGCTGTATGCGCTGGCTCTCCCCGCCCGAAAGCGTATTGGCCAACCGACTCAGAGAAAGGTAACTCAGCCCCACATCCAGCAAGGTTTTCATCCGCTGGTTTACCTCCAGCATTATGCGCCTGGCAATGGCTGTATCATTTTCCGAAAGCTTAATTTGCTTCAGCCACTCAAACAATTCATCTGCGGGCCGGAACATCAGGTCGGCTATAGTTGCTTCATTTACCTTTACATACAATGCTTCCTTCCTCAGCCTTGTACCTTTACAGGTAGGGCAGGAGGTGCGGCCACGGTAGCGGGCCTGCATTACGCGGTATTGAACCTTGTAAAGGTTCTGCTCCACCATCGTAAAAAAATCAGCAATACCGCTCACCTTATCGTTGCCATCCCATAGCAGACTGAATTCAGCATAACTAAGGTCAATAACAGGCTTATGAATCGGGAAATCATATTTTGCTGCTGTCTTTATAAATGCCTGCTGCCATTCACTCATTTTCTCTCCTTTCCAGCAGGCCACAGCGCCCTCATATACACTCAGCCGTTTATCAGGTATTACAAGCTCGGCATCTATGCCCAGCACCTGTCCGAAACCCTCGCAGGTGGGGCAGGCTCCATAAGGATTATTAAAGGAGAATAGATTAGGAGTAGGCTCATCAAAGATGATTCCATCAGCTTCAAAACGGTTATTGAAGGTGTGCATTTCTTTACCATCCACCTCCACATGGCATTCACCCTCGCTTTCATAAAACGCCGTCTGTATACTATCTGCCAGGCGATGCAAGTCATCTTCATCAAACTCCGGTTTCACCACTATGCGGTCTATCAGCAGATTGGTTTTTGCCTTACCTATTTTTACTGTTCCATCCAGCACGCTCTCTATCCTTATGGGCTTTTCATCAACACCGGGCGCATAAATCCTGCTGAAACCCTTTTGCATCAGTATGTTGAGTTCCTCTTCAAGTGTACGTTTATAACGCAGAACAAGAGGTACTATAAATTGCACCTTAGCGCCAACCGGCAGCGTCTTTACAAACTCCACCACATCAGTTACTGTATCTTTTTTTACTTCCTTACCGCTTTGCGGGGAATAGGTTTTTCCTATCCTGGCAAACAACAGTCTCAGATAATCATAAATCTCAGTCATACTGCCCACTGTGCTGCGGGGTGTGCGAGTTGTTACCTTCTGTTCAATTGCTATTGCCGGACAAATACCACGTATATAGTCCACATCAGGCTTGTCCATCCGCATCAGGAACTGGCGGGCATAAGAACTCAGGCTCTCTGCATAACGCCGCTGCCCTTCGGCAAACAAAGTATCCATTGTAAGCGATGACTTGCCACTGCCACTTACGCCCGTTACCACGACCAGTTTATTGCGTGGTATAGCCACATCCACATTTTTCAGGTTGTGCATTCGAGCACCCTTTATGAATATGGCGTTATGGGTATCTGGCAACGTTGATTCACCTACAGAATGATGCTCTACCTCAGGGGCTGAGATACCTTCAGCAGTCACGCCAATATTCACTATACCAGCTATTGCCTTTTTGCGGGGAACCTTTGCACTTTTTATTTTCTGCTCTGCCATAATAAACTATCAACCACCATAGCCATCCGGCAACAGTAGCATTCACAAATTTAGGATGATTAGTTGAGATGGGGAGAACGGAAAGAGTTTTGTACCGGCTTGTTGCATGTATTTAACTTTTGTTGTTAGCACTATTTTAGAGTTGGGTAGCTACCTGAATTATTTGTATTTCCTTTTAGGATTTCGAGCGGTATGAAACACAGAAACAATTCGAACACTGACCTTGATTTTGTTAATACGATAAATAATTAAAAAAGGGAATGTAGGTATACTTACTTCCCGGTAGGATTTGTATTTTATTGAAAACAAATCAGGTTGTTGCTCAATTTTGTGAATCCAGAATTTCACATCTTCAATAAACCTGCTGCCGAGCCCCACTAATTGATCCTCGTACCAGTCATAAGACTCCATTAGCTCTTTTTCAGCCCTTACTGATAAAAAGCTTGTATGTCTCATTTTATTTTCCATATCTGGCTAACCTGCGTGCCTCAATAGAAATGTCAAGTTCTTTTAAAGTAACGCCCTTATCCTCGCCGGATTCCATTGCTTCATATCTTCTGTCCAATTCTGCAACAAATTCCTTGTCTTTCCACCATTCATTGCTGCTTTGATCTATCTCAAGTATGGCATTCACCCTGCGCAATGAATTTTCATCTGCTTTATCTACATATTTTTTCACTTGTTTCCGTAATGCTTCGGTGGTTGTCATTTTAGATGCCTTTGTACAAATTTAATGAATTTCGGATTCTGGTGAATCAGTATAGAAAGGATTTCAACTTTTTAAGATTATTAATGAGCTATTGGTTACGAATTCTACTTTAAATATTTTTTTAGCTATCCTTCATAAACCTAATGGTATTCATAAAATATACTATGAAAATAAAGGCAATTTTTAACGAGAGATCGTTACTTTTTGGAAAAATATTTTGCACTTTTCAGAATGTTTGCATATACGAAATCGCAAGCATCCTCAAGTAACCTGAAAGTCTCATCATTTGAATAGTTACCTCTTTCGTCTATGCTGTAAACCCGCCATTTATTGTTGTAGTTATAATAACAAAGATTTATTCCCCAGGCTTCCTTCCCGTTGAACGAAAAGTAATTATCTGGGAATCCCAGCTCTTTAATTTTGGCTTGTAAATCGGCAACTGTCATAAACAATATTTCACAAAGTCTACTTCATCTTCATCACTGCAAAATAGGGATGGTCCGGATTCACAATCAATTCCTGCCGGTAAGGATGAATGAGCACATCCATATCCTCAAGTGGTATAGCGCCAAGGAGTGGCTCGGTACTGCCAGGCAACACTACAGCGCTACAATTGGTCCTTCTGTTTTTAAATTTCACTTCAACAGATGCTACTACATCATATTCCACTATATGCCCGTTTCCAAGCTCAAATTTTCTCTTTTCAACCAAAGGGAACTGCATCTGTTCCTGGATACTTTCATTTATAGCCAGCATGTATGCCCCTGTGTCTACCAGCATTTCCACATGCATCCGCCGCACCTCTTCTTCACCTATAATATATCTTTGGGCAAGGGCTAGGTCATCCCTGTTTATTAACTCAACCGATGCATAAGTAAGTCCCATATCTGCGGATATTTACAGTAAAGTTAAATAAGGAAATTCATTCAACGAAAAGAAGCACAACTGCTCCTATCACTTAAACTGCTTCAGATAATACTTTATCCCGTCCTCTTCCAGTATCAATTCCCCCTTCTGGCATCGCAGCACTTTTATGGTACGCGGGTTTTTCCCGGCGCAACTCAGTGTCTGATCAACTCCAAGGCTTTTTACATACCATGTAGGATGGTTTTTTGCATCAAGCCCGCCATATAGAAAACCCTGCTTGTCATCGCTGCCTGGGCCGGTGATGTATAATGCTTTTATTTCCGTAGAAAAATCAATCTGATCAGCAGCCCTGTCGGTCACCTTTTTATATACCGTCCAGTGGCCTATCATCAGGTCTATATTGGTTACCGGCAATGAGCTGTCTTCCTTCGTTATTACATCCGTTTTTATAGTATCATTATAGTCGGTACCTAGTACATACATTGCTTTATCATCAGCAAAAACTAGCGTAGCCGGTCTTTTTAGCATTATTTTATACTTGGCAGTTCCCAAGTCCAGTATGCTGTCTTCGTCAATAGTATAACCGCCGTTATAAATAAAACCGTCTTTGTTGTGATAAGAAAAAGAATCCTTATGCCTGAAGGTTATATAAAGAGTGTCAGCAAAAGCAAGTACTGTCGAATCCATACTCATACGCTTCACCTCTCTCCACCTGCTTATAGGCAGCTTGAGTTGTTTATGCTTATCCTTGCATATGCCAGCTAAGGGCAGCAACAACAGCATTATGAAAAGTAGTTTGCGCATATTTTGCGTAAATTATATCAAAAATATTAAACCACACCCGCCATAGATCATTCCAGCAAACACAATCATAAAATTTATGTTTCCTGAAACATATGCAGCTCTAACTACAAATTTAAATTAATCGTAGCTTCATATCCAATTATGGCCAGCTCTCAATTACATATAACGATCATTCAGCCCGATATAGTATGGGAAGACAAAACTGTGAACCTACAGCAGTATGAAGAAATGATATCTGCAATAAAAGGTGATAAACACATTGTGGTGTTACCTGAAATGTTCAGTACGGGTTTCAGTATGGATGCTGAACGGCTGGCCGAACAAATGAATGGTCCTTCTGTAACCTGGATGGCAGCAACCGCTGTCAAACACAGGTGCATCGTTACGGGCAGCCTCATTATTGAAGAAGATGGGAAATATTATAACCGGATGCTCTGGGTGCAACCCGATGGCACTATAGGCTGCTACGATAAGCGGCACCTCTTTGCCTATGCCGGCGAAGACAAACACTATACTAAAGGTGAAAAAAGATTGATAGCCCAGGTAAATGGTTGGCGAATCAATGTTATGATTTGCTATGATCTCCGCTTCCCGGTATGGGCAAGAAACCAGGGTGAAGAATATGATTTGATTCTGTATGTAGCCAACTGGCCTGAGCCCCGCAGCCTTGCCTGGCGAACTCTCCTGCAGGCCCGCGCTATAGAAAATCAATGTTATGTAGCCGGAGTGAACAGGGTAGGGTCAGATGGCAAAGGCTTTAAGTATGTAGGCGAAAGCAGTGTATTCGGCCCGCTGGGTGAAAAAATATGGCAGGCCGGCAGTGATGTGGTTTGCCAGACACTAACTATCGACAAGGAAACGCTCACTAAAGTCCGTAGTAGCTTCCCCTTTTTGAATGATGCCGATAAATTTCTGCTGCTTTAAGAGAAAGGTTTTATCTTTAAGTAAATTGAGTGTGGCTAACCCGAAATAACTAAAGCTTGAAATTAAAACCCCGGCAACTCATCAGGTATTTAATCAGGAGTGTGTTCTACTTCCTGCCGGTACAACTGTTGATCCTGCATTTTCGCAAATATCAGATTCTGCTTGGGTTCTGGATTATAATAATGTTTATCATAAGGGGAAACCTTGCAGCACATTTTGGCGCAGCATCGCTTTTCCTTACGCCAGAGTATATGGGCAACACTGGTTTTATCAGTATGTTCGTGATGGGTGGGGCTATGTGCGTCTTTATAATGACCTGGCACATTACCACTTTTATCATTCACAGCAAGCGCATTCCATACATGGGGGCCACTCGCCACGCTTTTGTAATCTATTGCATCAATAATTCCATAATACCCCTTGCTTTCCTGCTTTTTTATTCAGTTTACACCGTTCATTTCCAATATAAGGATGAGCATTTCAACTTTAAAACAGTTTTACTGCTCCAAACCGGTTTTTATCTTGGAATCCTCATAATCATTCTGTTATCCTTCGCCTATTTTTTTAGGGTCAGCCGCGATTTTTTTAAAACCATATTATCTAAAATCACTAACCCTGCCCGGATAAGGGGAATTATACCTTATGACTCACTCGACTACGACCTGGATATTATTCCCTCAAAATCATTTATTTCGGGCCGCCTTAAAATATTAAAAACCACCGAACTCCCTCCATATCAACCCAGGGTAATGAATACCATTCTGCGCAGGCATCACCGCAATGTGATTTTCGCCGCTTTGATATCCTATATCCTGCTACTTATTATGGGTATTTTCATGGAAGAACCCTTACTGCGGGTACCGGCCGGCGCTGGCTTTTTGTTATTGTTCTCTATCATCATGGGCGTGGTAGGAGCATTTAAGTATTTTCTAAAAAGCTGGGAAGCCATCGGCTGGATCATCTTTATAGCGCTCTTGGCCAAACTCGTTGAATACCAGGCCTTTGATCTCAGAAGTATAGCCTATGGACTGGATTACCATACTTCGGCTGCAGAAGTGCCTGCATACAACTACAATAATATCCACGACATGTTCAACAGCAAAAGATACCTTGCTGATAGGGAACTGGAAGAGACCCGCCTGCAGTCGTGGAAAAACAATGTTGCTGATGACACAGAAAAGCCTCCCATTGTGGTTATTACGGTTAGCGGCGGTGGCTCCAGATCTGCCTACTGGACCTTCCGCGCGCTGCAATATGCCGACAGCATTACGCATGGAAGGCTGTTTTCAAATACCGTATTTATGACCGGGGCATCGGGCGGAATGATTGGCGCTGCTTATTGGCGCTCTTTGCACGATGCATATTCACAGGGATTATTGAAAGAACCTTATGCTGCCCGCTACCAGGAAAACATTGGGAAAGACCTGCTCAATTCCATTATATTTTCTCTTGCCAGTGTAGATCTGATCTCACCGTTCAACAGGGTTAAATCCGGCGGTTACTCCTACACCCGCGACCGCGGTTATGCCATGGAGCAGGAAATGGGCAGAAATACCGAAGGGCTGCTCGATAAAAACCTGGGCTTCTTCAAAGAACGCGAAGCAAAAGGCATTATCCCCGAAATGGCTATTCTGGGTACAATTGTCAATGATGGCCGCAGGCTCATTATCTCCAATCAGCCATCCTGCTTCCTTACACAACCTGAATATTCGCTCAACCAGGCTATTCCACCCATCGACTGTATCGACTTTTCTGCTTTTTTTGCTGCACAGCACCCCTATAATATCCGGCTCACATCGGCACTGAGGATGAATGCCACTTTCCCCTTTGTATTGCCTGTGGTCAAATTGCCCAGCAATCCCGGTATCGATATTATGGATGCTGGCTTAAGCGATAACTTCGGCAATCAGATAGCCACCCGTTATCTTTCGGCTATGCGCAGCTGGCTGGGCAAAAATGCTGGCGATATTATATTCCTGGAGATCAGGGATACACGCGAAAGCGGTGTTGTATCATACAGTTCCGAATCATCCTTAGGAAGCCAATTGTTCGATCCACTGTTTGTGATCCAAGACAAATGGGAAGCATTCCAGTCCTATACACTGAGCTACATTAAAGAAACTGCACCCTATGCATTTAATGGCCGGCTGAAATACCTCACCCTCCAGTATTTTCCCGCAGAACCCAAAAGAGCTGCCGAACTGAATTTTCATCTCTCCCGCAAAGAAAAAGAAGACATCTACAGCTCAATTGCCTATAAAGGAAACCTTGATGTAATGGATACATTGGTCAAGCTGCTCACCCCCCCCAAAACCAAACCCTGAGGGTTTAAGACATAGAGTACACTATGGTAAGATGCCATTTACTAAAATGTGCCCCCTTGAAGCAATATAACGCAAGACAAGCCCTGATGGACGAAGTGTTTTCGTGATAATTTACCTTGCAGGATATTGCTTCCATAGCCACCAACAGAACATCAAAAAAACATGTTCCGGCTAAGAATTGGCATAGTTTTTGTTATGTTTATTAGAAAAACCGTTTATGAAGTATCCGCTTATATTTCTGGTTGCTTTGGTTTTGATCGGCAGTTCTTCCTGCTACAAGATTTACTGCAACTACCCGTCTATAGAATTGCAATTCACTGGCTTCGATACTTCCGATATGGCAAGAGTTGTTTTAAACAGATACCGGAAGGATGGTAACTTTTCAAGCTCCGCAGGCACACAGACTTATATTCAGACATTCAATCTCGCTTTGGTAACACCGCTAAAAAATGTGCCAAATGCAGATACTGTTATTTACTATGGAACTATTCCGGGTATCACCCTCGATGCCGATTATGATTATGCAATAACCGTCCTGGCTACAGCGCACACCTACAGGGTAAAGGGCATTTCATTTGGCAATGAATCTACACAGGCAGGTAACTCAGCTGGCTGCACAAGGTCTGCATCCTGGTATCTCGACAGCCAATTGCAGAAATACCTCGGTTACTACTACTCCGATGGTTATGTTCAAATAGCCATTGCAAAATAGTTCCTTAACCTTGCCGGGCATAATTATTTCCCTTATTATAAACTACCTGGTTACAAACTTAATACGCTTTATGGTTTCTTCTTTCCCTATCACTTCTGCAATAGCAAAAACTCCCGGCCCGTACTTGCCACCCACCAGCATTATGCGCAGTGGCAGCATCACATCGCCTTTTTTCAGTCCGCACTCCACCGCAAGTTCATTGCAGCTGGCTTCAAGTGCATCATGGTTCCAATCGGTGAGTAGCTCAAGCTTACTTTGCCAGGTTGTAAAAAACTGTTGCTTCTGATCGTTCCATTTATCCTTAATCACCGCCAGCTCCTTTATTTCGGGAGTAGCAAAGAAAAAATGCCCCTGTTCCCAGAAGTCAGTCAGCAGATGGCACCGGTCTTTAATCAGTCCAACTACCTTTTCCAATTTTCCAATTTCCATATTCCCATCACCCAATTCCTTAACTATATAGGGCTTCACCATTTCCGCCAGTACAGCATTATCCGTGTGCTGAATATACTGATGGTTAAACCATTTTGCTTTCTCAAAATTAAATTTTGCCCCGCCCTTATGCACCCGTTCCATACTGAAAATCTGCACCAGCTCATCAAGCGAAAATAGTTCCTTTTCCACACCAGGATTCCAGCCCAGCATAGCCAGCATATTCACAAAAGCCTGCGGCAGAAAACCCATTTCCCTGAAGCCCTTGGTGGTTTCGCCTGTTTTTGGATCAAACCAGTTCATAGCAAACACCGGGAAGCCCAGCCGGTCTCCGTCGCGCTTGCTCAGTTTGCCATTACCATCTGGTTTCAGTATCAGCGGCAGGTGTGCCCATTGAGGCATATGCTCTTTCCAGCCCATGTACTGCCAAAGCAGTACATGCACAGGAGCGCTTGGCAGCCATTCCTCACCCCTGAAGGCGTGGGTTATCTTCATCAGATAATCATCTACAACCACAGCCAGGTGATAGGTAGGCATTCCATCGGCCTTCAGCAATACCTTATCATCCACCAGCGAACTGTCGAAAGAGATTTCGCCCCGGATCATATCCGTCAGAGTAACGGTTTCATTCTCAGGCATTTTTATCCGCACCACATAGGGTGTGCCTTTCTCTACCAGTTCTGCCACTGTTTCCGCAGGCAGGGTAAGCGAGTTGCGCATCAGGCCACGCGTAAAATGGTCATACTGCGGATTGGTATTGTCATCCCGTCTGTATTCGGCCCGCATTTTTTCCAGTTCTTCTGGTGTATCAAAAGCTATATATGCATATCCCGAATCAATGAGTTGTTCGGCATAATCTTTATAAAGCGGCTTTCTTTCGCTTTGCCTGTAGGGGGTATATGGGCCTCCTTTCAGTGGGCTTTCATCGGGCTCAAGGCCACACCATTTCAGGCAGTCCATTATGTACTGTTCAGCCCCTTCCACAAACCTGTTCTGGTCGGTATCTTCAATACGCAATACAAAATCACCGCCATGATGACGGGCAAACAGATAATTATATAAAACAGTGCGCACACCGCCCAGGTGCAAACCACCTGTTGGGCTTGGCGCAAAACGAACCCTTACTTTCATGCGGCAAAATTAGTTAAAATGGAGGTGTTTTGCTTGAAATTAAGCATTCGCAATAAATATATTGAAATAGTTGACAGTTCAATACTAAACATCTGATTGTTACTTTAATCCCAACCGAATATCTTTGCAGTATTATGGCGTCCTTACAGGAACAAATTCAAATCCACGAACAGGAGATAAAAGCGTTCTCCCCAACCGATACTTCTGAATTGGAACAATTCAGGATAAAGTTCCTTGGCGCAAAAGGAATTGTGAAACTGGTAGCCGGTGAAATGAAAAACGTTCCGGCAGAGCTGCGCAAGGAAGCAGGGCAGTTATTGAATGCTTTTAAACAACTTGCCGAGGAAAAATTCGAATCTTTCAAAGAAGCTCTGGCAGGCAGCGGTGAAAAGGAAAACAAGGTCGATATTACCTTGCCGGGTACACCATTGCCGATAGGCACACGCCATCCGCTGCGCATGGTTGAGAATGAAATGGTGTCTATTTTCGAAAAGATAGGCTTCAGCGTAGCTACCGGCCCCGAGATTGAGGACGACTGGCACAATTTCACATCGCTGAATATGCCGGAGAACCATACTGCGCGCGATATGCAGGATACTTTCTACATCTCGCAAAACCCCGATTGGGTGCTGCGCACGCATACCTCATCTGTACAGGCGCGTATATTGGAGACCCAGCCTTTACCTGTAAGGGTTATATGCCCTGGCAGGGTTTACCGCAACGAAACTATATCTGCCCGCGCTCATTGCTTTTTCCATCAGTGCGAAGGATTGTATGTTGATAAGGATGTCTCATTCGCCGATCTTAAGCAGACCCTTTATTATTTCGTAACAGAAATGTTCGGGGCAGATACCAAAGTGCGTTTCCGCCCATCCTACTTCCCGTTCACCGAGCCAAGTGCTGAGATGGATATTTCGTGCACGGTATGTGGTGGCAAGGGATGCAACCTCTGCAAGCATACAGGCTGGGTAGAGATACTGGGTTGCGGTATGGTGCATCCAAACATGTTGCGCAATTTCGGCATTGACCCTGAAGTGTATACCGGTTTTGCATTTGGTATGGGAGTGGAGCGCATTACACAGATAAAGTTCCAGGTCAATGACCTGAGGTTGTATTCGCAGAATGATGTCCGGTTTTTGCGACAGTTTCAGGCGCTGTAGAGACGTTGCATGGCAACGTCTTATTAATTGATCCGTTGCATTGCAAAGTCTGAATTAATGCAATGTCTTTATTTCAGTTACCGTATGATTTTAGTAACAGGCGCGAGCGGTTTTTTAGGCAGGCATCTTGTCCGGTATTTATCGGCCAGGGGGTTGCAGGTTCGTGCCCTTTATCACAATCATCCGCCTGGCGCCAATTTAACTGCCTTGCCTGGGATATCCTGGATGTACTGCGATCTGCTCGATATTTTTGATGTTGCTGAGGCAATGCAGGGAATAACCGAAATCTATCATTGTGCAGCCATAGTATCTTATGATCCCGCCCAGCGCGACAAAATGCTGCACTTCAATCCAGAGAGCACTGCCAATGTTATTAACCAGGCATTAGAGCAGGGCCTCAGGAAAATGGTTTATGTTAGTTCCATAGCGGCAATCGGCCGCAGTGGCATTGCTGGTAAAGAATTGACCGAAGAAGAAGAATGGGGTGAAAGCAATTACAATTCAGCCTATGGCATGAGTAAATACCTGGCCGAAACTGAGGTTTGGCGGGGTATAGGTGAGGGGCTTAATGCGGTTATTATCAATCCGGGCATCCTTTTAGGCGTATGCGAAGACCGGGACCCACCTGCTCAGTTATTGAAACTGGCGGGCAGCGGATTCCCTTACTATACAGAGGGTACAACTTCCTGGGCCGATGTAAGCGATGTTGTTTCTATAATGTTCCAATTGATGAATTCAGATGTGGCATCCGAACGGTTTATTATCAGTTGCGGCAATTACAGCTATCGCGAAATTATTGCAGCAATGGCCAAAGCCATGAACACGAAACCCCCATATCGGCTGGCTGGCCCGTTTCTTGCCGGCTTGGCATGGCGCTGGAGTAAATTAAAAAGCAGTATTACTGGTGCCCCACCTTTAATAACCCGCGAAACAGCGCAAAATGCTGTTCAGGTCACTTTATACAATACTGAAAAGTTAATTAAATTTTTCCCCGGCTTTTCATATAAACCTGTAAAACAATCAATTGAGGATATGATTATCAGGTAACAAAAGTCGTTAAAAACCAAAACATTTTTTTTTTATTACCAAAAACAGTTGTAAACTTGCACCAAGGAAACAGAATTTGTTCCAGCCTTCATTCAATTTATCTGAAGATTCCTGATTGTTTTAACCAAGGCTTATTTTTTTAATTAAATTTTCATTCAGCATTAACTATACTTATTTTTCAAAAAATAATTATTCAGAAAAATTACAAGCATGCCTTACGATATTTTGCAATTAGATGATATGCTCATACCTGAGCTATTAGATGTAGCAGACAATTTAAAAATAGATAACGCCGGTTCTCTCGATAAAAAAGCCCTTGTTTATAAAATTCTGGATCAACAGGCTGCAAATAGCAGGCTGGCAGCTGATGAGGAACCAAAAAAGAAACGCGGACGTAAACCAAAAGATAAGTCTGCTGATATTGCCAAAGCCGAAGAAGCAATGGCTTTAATACCAGAGGAAGTTGCAGTTAAACCAGCTGAGGTTATCCAGGAGGTAAAGCAGGAAGAAATAATTGCTAAGGTAATTACAGAACCTGTTTCGGAACCAGTTACTGTAAATATTCCTGAAGTAGTTGTTCCAATAATTCCTGAAGTTGCCTCTGAAGTTGTTTCTGAGCAGGTTGCAGAAGTTAAACCTCCTGTTGCTGATGCAGAGCATAACGATCCGCATGGTGATAAGAGGCGCAGGGCAAGAAAGCCTAAAGACGGCATGGCTCCCGATGCACTTCCGGTCAGGCCCGGCATTGACATCAACCAGCGGTCAGACATCAACACCTTCAATTCTCCCGCCCACAGATTTGAGCCGAGAAAAGATGCTCCCCCTCACAGGACGGAAAGGCAGGACAGACCAGAACGACAGGATAGACCAGAGCGGCAGGACAGGCCTGCACGACCTGAAGTAAGAACCGATAACCGCCCTCAGCCATCCCCTTTCAGAAAGCCGGAACCCCTGCCTCAACCGCAGCCGGAACCTCAATCTGAAGCACAACCGGAAGTTATAGAAAATAGTGGCATTACCATGCCGGTAGAATCGCCGGAGGTGCAGCCGCCACAGTTGCCTGTCGAAAATGAAAAGCCGCAGTTCACTCCGCAACAGCCTTTCAACAGGCCTCCCCGCCGTGAAGAAAAGCAAAGTACTTTTAATCTTGAATTTGAAGGAATAGTTGCCAGCGAAGGTGTCCTCGAAATGATGCCCGATGGTTATGGCTTTTTAAGGAGCAGCGATTATAATTATCTAAGCTCTCCTGATGATATTTATGTTTCACCTTCACAAATAAAATTGTTCGGCCTCAAAACCGGAGATACTGTTAAGGGTAATGTTCGTCCGCCTAAAGAAGGTGAAAAATATTTTGCGCTGCTTAAAGTAGAGACCATCAACGGAAGATTGCCCGATGAGATCCGCGACCGCGTACCTTTCGATTATCTGACTCCGTTATTCCCTTACGAGAAACTGAGCCTTACTACTACCGGCAGTAATTACAGCACCCGCATTATGGACCTGTTTACGCCAATAGGTAAGGGGCAGCGCGGCCTTATTGTGGCGCAGCCCAAGACCGGTAAGACCATGCTGCTGAAAGAAGTGGCTAACGCTATTGCCGCCAATCATCCGGAATGTTACCTGATGATAGTGCTGGTAGATGAGCGCCCCGAGGAAGTTACAGATATGCAACGCAGTGTTCGTGCCGAAGTCATCGCATCTACTTTCGATGAACCTGCCGATAAACACGTTAAAGTCTCTACAATAGCCCTTCAGAAAGCCAAGAGGCTGGTAGAAGTAGGCCATGATGTGGTAATACTGCTCGACTCCATTACCCGCCTTGCCCGCGCTCACAATACGGTAGCCCCTGCAAGTGGTAAGGTACTCAGCGGTGGTGTAGAAGCCAATGCAATGCAGAAGCCCAAACAGTTCTTCGGCGCTGCCCGTAAAATTGAGAATGGCGGTTCACTCACCATCCTTGCTACAGCTCTTATTGATACGGGTTCTAAAATGGATGAGGTAATCTTTGAAGAGTTCAAGGGAACCGGCAACATGGAGTTGCAGCTAGATCGTAAACTGGCCAACAAACGCATCTATCCTGCCATTGATATTACTTCATCTTCTACCCGCCGCGATGATCTGCTCCTCGATAAGGATGTTCAGAATAAGATGTGGCTCCTCCGTAACCATATCGCCGATATGAATACAGATGAAGCAATGCACTTCCTGCTGCAGCAAATGAAAGGCACACGCAGCAATGAAGAGTTTCTGGCTACAATGAATAAATAAGTGAAGTTTTCAAAATAAATTTTATCCACGATCTCCGGATCGTGGATTTTTTTTTGCTGGCACTCATCCATTCTCAACAAGAAGTATTCTTTATGCCAGCCCTTTAATCCCAATCAGGGGCGACCAAATTGAATTGCTATTAGATTTTTTATTTCCCGATAGAGTTAAAATAATTAAGGCTGCCTGATGGCAGCCTTAATTATTTTAACTCTTCAATTCTGTAAATTATCTGATCAATGTTACATCGCCCTTAGCTTCAATTGTTTTGCCACCGCAATCATACTTGAGGTAGTAGAAGTAAGTACCCATATCCTGCGGAACGCCATTAAAATTACCATCCCAGCTAACATCATTATTTCCGCCATCAAATACGGTAACTCCCCAGCGATTTACTATCCGGAATTGATGGAAGGCATGGAAGCCTGACATGATTGGCCTGAAACGGGTGTTTATGGTCCCCTGGCCAGGTGTAAATGCATTCGGGAAAATTACCTGGCAGCAGGTCTCCGGATAAAAATCCTGGCTTGAGGTTGCATAGCAGCCAAATGGATCTGTTACTGTAAGTGTTACCGTACTCTTTGAATTGTCCATAGTACCCCAGATTATTGGTGTATTAATATTCTGGAAGTAGTTCGCTGGAGCCCATGCGTAAGAATAATTGTGATTCCTGGTTTTTGCTTCAAATCTTACACTATCCTGCAGGCAGAAAATATTTGCCGAATCCTTGGCAAATGCCAGGAATGCCGGATCCGGATGTGGATGAACATTAACAGAATCATAGGCTGGTAAAGATTTACATCCTTCCTTCGATACTGAAGTAACAGTAATAACATGCAGACCACTATCTACCCACTTTATCTCGTATGGCCCGCCGGAATTGGAGTTGCTGGCAATTATAGTTATAGCTTTTGAATTTGGCATCAGCACCTTGTCGATATACCAGGTAAATGCATAAGCCCCGCTGCTTGCTGCTGCAAGTGCCAGCTGAACTGTATCTCCAAGGCACACATCAGGTTGTGAGAAGTCTGCCATATAAGGTTGCTTTACAACATTAATACGCACAGTATCGGTTGTTGAGCAGAAACCGCTGTCATCTGATACTGTCAGGTATACGTATTGGTTCTGGTTAGCTGTATCAAATTCAATAATGATAGTTGAATCATAGATATTGGTACCTGCTGCTGCTTTGGCTCCTTCAGGCAACGTCCATGTATAAGCTGGCGCAAAAAGTTGTGGCCCGTAGTAAGACAGTCTTAATGAGTCAAACTCGCACACGTAAGTATTGCTTACGTTAATGCTGAATACCGGCTTATAAATAATAGTAACATTTACCGCTGCACTATCACTTTCACACCCTGTTGCGTCATTTGGCACTGTCTGACTGACATACCATGTAAACACGCCCGGAATTGTATCGGAGAATGGCATTGCATTGGTGTGTATTGAATTATAATACCAGTTCAGATGCGAATTACCAATGCTGTCTACAAGGTCATTCATCAGATGAACAGGTGCATACTGGCAATATGCAGTATTCCTTGTTACCGGCATCGGTGGTTTAACCTTTATTACATTCATATCTATTGCACTATCACTTACACAGCCATAAATCGTTGTTTCAGTTACATAATATGCAACCGTATCTGGTGCAATATTAGTTGATGGTTGTGGAGTAACAGCTGTTCCAACAGTTACACCAGGACCATACCACAAGAATGGTGTTGGAGCTACCAGTGTGGTGCCTACGCCAGTAGTATCAGGTGTGGCCATTAGCGGCACAGGAGTCTGGAACTGGCAAATAGGTGTAGGCGTAATTATTGGCTTATGTGGTTTGGGGTGTATAGTAATAGTAACCGGATTCCTTGGACTCTCACAACCTGAATCAGTACGACTTATCCAGTAGTTATAAATACCTGCTACTGAAATTACAGGCAATGGTTCATTATTATTGCCTGGTGTACTGATGAACGGAGTACCACCGGTAGCAGTGAAGTACCAGTTTACTGAATCCAGATAGGGTGTTACTGTAAGTGTATCGATAGTGCCAATAAACTGACAGTACTGCATTGTGCCGGTAGCTGTTGGGGTCGATGGGGTGGTAATTACCCTTACCTTAAAGCTATCCCTTTTACTTTCGCAGGCACCTGATTTCTGGGCATAATAAACAGTAGTAACTCCGGGTATTGTGGTGTTTACCGATGGCGGACTGGCCAGTGTATCACCCATTGGTACAATATTATTAGGGTACCATAATATTCGCCCGCCGGGCACAATACTATCTATGGTCCAGTCAACAAATGGTTGCCCCTGGCAATAACGTACAGGTCCGCTTACATGTGGCGCCCTTGGTTGCGGTATTATCCCTGCATCGGTATAGGCGGTATCTTTGCAGCCAAAAGGTGTTGTGGTGATTACTGTGTAAACACCTGTATCTATCGATATATACCCGGGCCGTGTCGGGTTCTGAAGTGTTGATGTAAATCCGGCAGGTCCGGTCCAGCTCCAGGTTTCCCCAAGCGTGTCAGGAGATGCCCACAGTAGCAGGGTATCCACCATGTTCTGGCATAGTGGCGCGTTATTTGTTGCAGTAATTACAGGCTTATACTGAATGGTAACATGAATACTGTCTGTATCATGTATGCCTGCAATGGTTCTTACTACATAATATTCTCCTGAATCCGCATAAGTGGCAGGATATTTGTAAGGATCCTCCAGTGTACTTGTAAACCCACCTCCTGCTTTATACCAATAAAAAGTGGCGCCGGTTGAGTCTGCAGTATACCTGAATTTCAGGGAATCCCCTGCGCATGGGCTGTTTACCCGTACATCGTTGCAGGTAAGTATTGTCAGGTACATAATCCGGGTAGCACAGGTTGCAGTATCAATACCTGTAATGGTATAGGTGATAATTGGAGGAAGTACTGTAGTAGTAATGGTATTGAAAACTCCGGTTGTAGAAGCAAGACCAGTAGATGGAGTCCAGGTCCACTTACTCCAGGTCCAGCATCCATCTGCCCCATGTAGTATATCTGCAGGAATTGAAGTCGTTCCAGGTATTGCGCATACGTTGAACGTATCATAAAGAGTACCTGGAGCAGTATTCGGTGCATAAGCTATTATTCCATCTACATCAAGTGCAGGATTAGGAAATGCGCTGTCAAACCCGGTTCTGCCATTATATATATACGCGTAAGAAACTACCGCACTGTCATTAGCCGCAATATTTCCAACATTAAATATCAAAACAATGCCTTCATCTGCATAATTACTGTCATTAAGAACAGTTACTGTAGTGCCTGTACCAGATGTCCATATTTGCTGAGGAGTGTTTGAAGGATATAATCCGCCTATAACAGCACACTTTGCACGGCAATCTCTGGTGCCAAGTGCCAGCCAGCTGTTAGCCATAGTGAAAACACCGGTGTGAGCATAGGTACCTACCTCCACACTATGCCGCCAATCTTCGTTCTGGTGTATTATTACATTTTCAGTTGTTGATCCACCACCCCAATCTGATGTGTTATCTGGGTCGCATGTGCGCTCATACCATACACCGTTTATCGGAGCCGCTGTTGTATTGTACATTTTGGTAGTAACTACTACCCATGATGCCAGAGTATCTACCCTTGTTTCCTGAACAACATTCAGACCTGCAATAGCTCCTGTAAATGTTCCGCCTGCAGACCCTCCAGTGTTATAGTAGCCTGTAATTGATCCCGGAATAGAGAATGATCCGGTACATAATCCGCCTCCGGCCCAGTTGCGGTATTCTGTAGCTCCTACCTGCATTCCCCATCCTTCCTGAGGATATCCAGGTTGTGTGTAGGGACCCATAAGGCAAGGCGTACCTACAGCCCAACCATCATGACCCCAGTCATAACTGGCATCCATCGCAGCGCTAGAGGTTGTACAAGTAGTAGTACAGCCGCAGGCTGGGTGCGCATGATAGGTGGCAGGCGAACTACACGTACCAAAGGCGCCCATGTTATCCACACCCACCTCAAGCCACTGGCCTTGTAAAAATACATTACCACCTACTATCTGGCCTGATGAGTTATTCCAGAATGTAAAAGACAGGATTGTGAAAACCAGAAAAAAGTAATTTTTTTTCATAAAAATTGTATTATAAAAACATAAAAAGTTATTAATTAAAGCAATGCTACTGCTTTTTCATGATTAGGGGTCTTAAAATTAATTAAGTTTTTGAAAAGTATTCTATTTTTTTCGTTTAATTCAACATATTTTCTAACAACTGTTAACTTTATATCTTATCAGACAGTAAAAAAGATAATTTTGGTTGGTATTTCCTCACATTAATATTAAATTAACATAATAATTTTATTATACCACTTGTTATTTTCCTGTTTTTTTGATCTTCCTGCCCTGAATTTTATTAACCGGCTATTCCTTAAAACAATAAAATCTCTAAATTATTCATCTCAGATTTGATCTTCAAAAATAGCAGACAAAATTAATGAAATATTCATAATGTAATTGCCTCTGAATTAAATGGGATATTTTATCATTTGTTTTGTTCGTAAATTCTTAAACTATTTAAACTAACTATCCCAAAATTGACATAGGTATTGCGATCCATTATCCCTGCTATCTTAATAAAGTTACATTACCTTGCCGGTGTTCCTTTTGCCCATCTTTAAAGGTTGCATCAATAACATATACATAAGCGCCTTCTGGTTGATCAATATCATTAAACCTGCCATCCCAGCCTGCTCCTTCAATGTTTTTAGTTTCAAATATCAGTTGCCCCCAGCGGTTATAGATATCCATACTGAAGGTCGTAAGCCCTTTCGACAAATAATTCCGGGGGAAGAAATAGTCATTCAGACCATCTTTGTTTGGTGTAAATACATTCGGTATATCCAGGTAGCAGTCATTTTTAACCCAGATAGTATCAGATGACTCACACCCGTTGATGGTTACTGTTACAGAATAAAATCCTGGAGTAGAAACAACAATCGAAGGGGTGGTCTGTCCGGTATTCCATTTCCAATGCGCGCCGGTTGTGCTGGTGTTATTCCCGTCATTCAGCGTAATAGGTATGTTACCTGCGCAGATAGAAGTATCTGCCCCAAGATTAAGAATAGGTTCCGGGAAAATATTAATTGTTCTTTGTACAGAGGTATCCCGGCAAACTCTGTAATGGGCAGTCAGTGTTACTGTCTCTGTACCATAGTTATCATAAGAGTGCAGTACCGGATTAATATTTACAATACTGTCGCCATCACCAAAATTCCAGGTAACACCGGTCAATCCGATACTGGTATATATTCCTGTAAATGTTACTGATGTACTCCTGCACAATACGCTGTCAGTAACCCCTATACTTATTGCGCTGAGTGAATCTACATATACTAATTCTGTGGCTGTATCATGGCAGGGAATAAAGTTTGTGGCTATCAGTTTTACTGTATAAACACCGGTTTTTGCATAGGTATAACTTGGATTGGTATTAATACTGAAAGCCCCGTTACCAAAATACCACACATAACCCAGTCCGCTGCCAATGGATGTATTGGTGAAAGAAACAGGATCGTTCTGGCACACTATATCAGGGCTGATGGTAAACGCAGCTTTTACCGGATGAATGAGTGGGATTGTATCCTTGGTACTATCCGAACACTGAGCGTTTATTGCTGTCAGGTTTACAACAAAACTGTCTTGTGTTAAGAACACATGCTTCGGATTAGTAGAAGTATCATCAGTGCCATCACCGAAAGTCCATAGATACTTCAGAGCGCCTATAGAAGTATTGTCGAAATAAACAGTGTCGCCGTGGCACCCGTAATGAATGTTATAAGAGTATATGGGAACTATAGGGTTTAAAATGGTTACTGCAAAATAGTTTCTTGGTCCTTCACAGCCACTTACAGTCTGGCTGGCCCACACCGTATCAATACCGGTTATGGAAGTGTTCAATACAGGTGGAACGGGGTTCCCGATACCGCCGGTAGCCGCCGTATACCACAATATTCCAGTGCCGCCTGTGGTAAATGGCACAAATGGCTGGCCATTACAATACGGGCTAGGATCAAACAGGAATGGTGGTGGTGGCAAGGCAATAACATTTACCGTATCCGGAGCCCGTAAACTCTGGCAAAGCCCTATTGTTTCAGATACATAATATATGGTAGTACCCGGTGTGGTTGTTGATGGTGTTGGAGCAGTTGTACTGCCAACTCCTCCTGTAGGTGTAGTATACCAAAGCGCACCGGTACCACCGGCAGGCGGTATCAATGGAACTGCAACTGCATCCTGGCAATAAGTAACCGGGGGAATAGCTGGTAGTGTAAAAGTTGCATGGTCAAAAACCATGTGATATACTATTGAATCGCAACCACCAGCTATATTGGTACCTGTAATGGTATAGGTGAAGTTGGTGGTGATGCTGTCGTTATGAATGGTGAAAGAGGTACCACTGCCTGTTACAAAAGAATCAGGTACCCACGTCCAGTGAAAGAATCCACCACCTGGCATCGACACTGTAACTGAATCTGGTGCATAGCTGCACAAATTTATTGTGTCACTCGAATCGAAGTGGGTTCCGTTTACATTGATTCCTCCGGGTTGTATGGAGTTAAGCGCACTATCAATATCTGCAGCATTCAGCACATATGCATAAGAAAGACTGGTACTGTCATAAGGCGCAATGGTGCCTACATTGAATACCAGGCCTATACCTACATCTTCAGTACTTGTAGAGCCAACAGCGTAAAGGTAACTATACGGGTAGGTAAGCTCATTATAAATAGAATCCGGGCTGAATCCGGGCGCTAATCCTGCTCCGTGAAATACAGTGCATTTTGCTCGGCAATCCTTAGTACCCAGACCAAGGTAGGCATTGGTATGAGTGATTCCGGTGGCTGATACCAGTACTTTATTGCCTGGATTTGGCAATTGGTAGGTTATAGTGTTATTGGTTTGAAAATTACCCGCATCGCAAGCCCCGCCACCTGTTACGGTTTCTTCATTATCAGGGTCCACGGTCCTTATGTAATAGATGTTATCAACAGGTACGGCTGTTGTATTAACCATCACAACAGTTACTGTAAAATACAGTTTATTGGTATCCAGTACTGTAGTCTGGCGTATATATAACGGACCATCAGTGCCCTCCCATATTCCTTTCAGTATACCACCCGAATTGCTGTAGCCAACATTTGTTCCGGTTAGCCCTCCTGTAAAGCCCGTAGTACCGGCAGTCTGATAGATTGGAATATAAGCATCCGATTCCGGGCCGCCTGTAAACTTTATGGCCCATCCTTCCTGGGGATCGCCGGGAAGGTAAAAATCTCCGAAATAGGGAGGTGTGCCTGTTGTCCACCCATCAGAGCCGTAATCTGCAACAAACCCTATGAAATTTGCACTTGTAGTTGATGATGCTGCAGCAGGGTCCCAGAAATTAAAGGTACATCCGCCCAGATTCGGATGGAATCCTGCCGGAGCAGGTAATGTACTGCCATAGCCACCATTAGGGGCAACTCCTATTTCAACATAATGCCCCTGGAGGAAGACATTATCTCCTACCAATTGCGCCTCTGTATTTCCAGCACAGATTAGTAAGTACGAAATCAATAAGCCCCCAAAGTATATCCTGTTCATAACCACATTGATTTACCTATAAAGTTAAATTAAAAAGGTCAAACCAGGTAAAACTTTTTATACTTTATTCTCATTACTAATCAGTGGCTAATCTTTCTCCATTAATCTTTAACTGCTGCGTAATGTTTTGCCTTATTTTCCCTTTTTAGTACTAATAATTTTTTCGGAATATTCACTTACCTCATTAATGTTACATTCCCCTGGTGGTGTTCCTTCTCCAGGTCCTTAAATGTTGCATCTATGATGTAAACATAAACACCTTCCGGCTGATCGGTTCCATTCAGTTTGCCATCCCATCCCGATCCGTCAAGAGTCGTTGTTTCAAATATCAGCTGCCCCCAGCGGTTGTAAATATCCATTTTAAATGTTGTAAGCCCCTTTGTCAGGTAGAGCCTCGGAAAGAAATAATCATTCAGGCCATCGCCATTTGGTGTAAATACATTCGGGATATCCATGTAGCAGTTTTTCTGCACCCATATTGTATCGGTCGACTCGCAACCATTGATATTTACGGTAACTGAATAAAAACCGGGCGAGGTAACTACAATAGATGGCGTTGTCTGCCCTGTATTCCATTTCCATTTGGTGCCTGCGGTGTTTATGTTATTGTTGTCAGTTAAAGTAATTGCTACACTGCCGGGGCAGATAGATGTATCTGAGCCTAGATTAAGTATCGGTTCAGGGAAGATACTGATAATCCTGCTGGCGCTGGTGTCTTTACAGGCCCTGTAATAAGCATTTAGGGTAACGGTATAAGTGCCATATTTATCGTAAGAATGAGATGCAGGATTTTTGTTTAGAGTACTGTCTCCGTCACCGAAATTCCAGGTAAAGCCAGTAGAGCCAATTGTTGTAAAATTACCTGTAAATGTAGCATAGGTGCTCCTGCAGAACACGCTGTCGGTAATTGCAATCTGGATCGGGCTGCTCGAATCTACCAAAACAGTGGAGTAAGCAGTATCATAGCAAGGCACAAAATTTGCCGCTATCAGTTGCACATTATAGGTTCCGGTGCGGTTGAATGTATAAGTTGGGTTAATGGCATTGCTCGTTCCGCCATCTCTGAAGTTCCAGAGGTAAGATAGCGGCGGAGTGCTTGCTAATGTCGTATTGTTGGTAAAGGTTATCGGGCTGCCCTGGCAAACAATAACCGGAGAATCTGTAAACGCTGCAATCAATGGATGAATCAATGAGTCTTTCAGTTTGAAACTATCAGTACACACGTGGTTGGTGGCAATAAGCGTAACCGTATAAATACCCTGTGCAAATACATGGAAAGGATTTGTTGCGGTATCTGATGTGCCATCGCCAAATTCCCATATATAATATAACGGGCCCGGTGTGCCTGATAAATTAGTGAAATAAACCGTATCGCCATTACAGCCATAGTGGGTTGTTTGTGAAAAGTTGTCTGTAATGCGCGGTTGAGAAATTGTTTTGGTACCACCTACTGCATAAGTACATTGCCCTATTGTTATCGAAAAGTTGCTGTAATCCCCTGCACACAGGTAAGGAACAATAACCGAGCTGTCGGCAAGGGTACTGGTTATAATTGCTGGCTGAGGAAGCCCTCCTAAAGAATAAAAAACAGAGTCAAGTACAAATGGTGGCAGCGACCTTATTGTTATGGTTCCGTCACATTTTCCGCACTGGGTGGCATCACTTGAACTTACAATGCTAGCCGGTGGTGGTGGTGGTGCGGCCAGGTTCACAGGGCCTGCAGGAGGAGTACTACATGCTCCGTACGATGCAACAAAGTTGGCATATACGGTTGCAGCAAGAGGTGGAGCCGAACCACATAGACCAGTAAGTGTAAGCGTTCCTGTGGCGCTGCTGGTTAAAGTCAGCGGAGGTTGTGCTACACCATCCTTGGTATAATTCAGCGTGAATAGGTACCCCGGATAAAGCCCGCCTAAGGTTATTGTTCCGTCGCATACGCCACACGACGATGGATTGGTAAATGCAACGCTGGTAATAGCTATTGGCGGATCTGTAAGCACTATTGGCCCGGCTGGCGATGAGGAACAGGCTCCCTGCGAAGCCACAATACTGGTATAAGTACCTGAGCAAAGCCCGGATATCAGTATAGTGCCGCCTCCCGAAACTGTGGTAATTATTGGTGGTTGTGGAACGCCGCCATAATTATAATGGATAGTATCAATATCACCAGGGGTCAACCCGCTTATTAATATCGAGCCATTACATAATCCGCACCTTGTTGGATTTGATGAAGTTGTTGAAATGGTAATTAATCCACCCGGAGTTACGGTATAATATCCGTAAGAGGTATCTGCGCAACCTTTGGCGCCTGCTTTATAAATAGTAGTGGTATGAGGGCAAACAGTTATTGTAAAACCTGAATCAATGAAGGCCCCTGTAGTAGCATTATACCAGTAGATATTAGAGCTCGCAAATGGTACAGGTGCATATGGAACAGAATTAACAAGATAGTAAATGCCTGTACCTGTGTCATTAGGAGTAAAACGCCATCCCTCGTCTGTGCAGGTATAAACTGATGGATAATCACGCCCCGGGGCAGCGGTTGCTCTTGTTCCGGTGGAATTCTGAACACCTAATAAAGCTAAGCCTGGGATAGCCCCATACCAGCTGGTACAAATATCTTTATGGCCTACATAAACATCAATGAGATCAGATCCCTCATATAAAACCATTTGAGTGGTATAGTATTGAGTAGTGCAGGAATACATTGCCACATGGCAAAAGGTTACTAAATACCTTCGGTTGGGTGCAGTTCCTGTCGTACAATAAGTAATTGTTCCACCATATGCAATATCAACATCACACCAGGGGCCACAAATAGAATTTTCTACAGGTACCTGACCCAGTAAAGGTCCAGTTGCAATCCAGGTTTCAAATGAGCCAGCCAGGCCGGGAGTAAAACATATAGTTCCGTTTGGGCCTATCAGTGATTGTGTATATGGCAGACCGTAAAAATTGAATGTAAAACCAATTGGCAAGTAGGCAGACGGATATTGGTCATCAATTGTAATGCCAGCATCAATAGGTATGTCGCCTACCAGGTGTGCTGTAAGTGTAGTGCATGTATCAACACAACTTAATGAATCGCTGCTTGTAACAGTAACCTGGGCAAAACCACTGTTGGATAACAACAAAATTACCAAACAACAC
Source organism: uncultured Bacteroidota bacterium (assembly GCA_903904855.1). Taxonomy (GTDB): domain Bacteria; phylum Bacteroidota; class Bacteroidia; order Chitinophagales; family Chitinophagaceae; genus Nemorincola. Next base: position 38,006 of record CAIVEH010000189.1, read on the forward strand.
AATCCGGTAAAAAGTCTTTTCATAACCTATTTATTAATCGTAGAGAAAATTCGACGGCTCTATCTTAATAAGACAGAGTATTCCCGAAAAAGGTTTGTAATAATACAAAAAAGAAATGAGATATTATATATTCAAGAATTGGACAGGTAATATTAATATTGTAATAATTAATTCAAAGCCCTTTTGTATCACTTCTTCTTAAATACCGGAACCATTGAGCAGGGCTCGCCATACATCAGAGATTTTACAACCGGGCGCAGGCGATGGGTAATGGCCACATAGGCTGATTCTGGTATTGCGGTATCTCCGCATCCCTTTATTACCACTCTTTTATCAGCATAATCAGCAATGTCCATTGTTTTTATCTTGCTCTGTATAAGGGCATTAATCATCTCGGTTTCTGTCCCGAAATAAACAGATAATGCAACAGGCTCCAAAGCAGAAGCGGCCAGCATATAGGCCCATACAGGTATTATTGCATCTGCGCTGCAGTTTATAGCTACATGCTTGTTGCGGTATTGTTCCCAGTCCTCTGCAGCAAGTGCCTCCCGGTAATCCTTCTCCCGGAGTATCATTTCACGGAATAAAAAAGGTTTCAGGTCAAAGACCGCTACCTCGTTGCCTGGTATAAATGACGCAAGATCAAGGGTTATAATTCCGCTTTCAGCTACTCTGTTTACAATTGTTTCCATTTTATGTTTACAAACTCACACAAAATTACGATAAATGATCATGCAAATATTCAGCGTGGTTATAACACTTCACTATATAGAAATAGCGGGAGCAGATAAAATAGCTGACTTAATTTCATCGCTTGGGTGGATATTGGTGCAGACAACTAATTTACATACCATTAATTGGTATCATAAATCAGTTTATACTCTATAGTAGTCAGGTTGCCCATTTTGTCTTTAAGCAGCACATGTGTTTGTGTTACTTTACTTTGTGCATCAATGTCATAATTCACAAAAGTAGTATCATATGCAGTACTGATTTGTTTAATCATATGCTGATTCTGAAACACATTTACACCATATGTCTTAAATGATTCCAGCTGCAGGTAATCGCCTGTACGGTTTGGCAGGAAATCATATATCTGGAAAAACTTAGTGCTGTTCAACCCCGCAGGGAAATATACAGGGCGCACAAAAATACCATAAGGGTCAACTGCCGTTACCTTAACCATATATTCACCATATCCGCTCAGCCCATCCGACAACGCATTTGCAGTATGATACACAAAAGTAGTATCAATACCAGTCGTTTTAGGTACAATTGAAGCCCAGGTTACACTCAGCGGCAGCGTAATTATTGAATCCCTGTCTGGAAAAGCCGGAGTAATATCTGGTCTGATACCCGAATCAGGAAAGGTTGCTGTAAGGTTCCCATTAAAGTATTCCTGCAACAGATCCAGGTTATCCGATGTAAAGTAGGTCGATGCCGAAACAACAGTTCCTGAATCCCTGTAAGAATCAGTCTGGCTTGCCAGAAGGTTGCCATTATAGGTAAACGTATGAGTTTCCCATGGGAAACTGCAACTTACAAGCTGGTTATTGGCATTCAGTTGAAATGTGTCCCGTTCTGCTACATTGGCTTGTTTTAGATTATAAATGGTTCTGTTCACCGTACCACCGCTATAGTCATAGGTCATCCGCAAATCAAGCAAACCCAGCTTTTTGAGGTTGGAGTCATTGCTCGACATTAATACCTGCGACAGCCTGTTATTGTCATCATATCCAAATGAATAGGACTCCGTAACAACAGGTTTTGCGCTAAATGGTATAATTATATTATGCGTAATTATTTTGGTAAACCCAAGTAATCTGAAATTGGAAGGTGTTGGCAATGTGGAATGATATATTTTCTTGCATGAAGGGTACATGAAAATGCATGTAGCACAAAGCGCACAAATAAACAATGAAAAAAGCTTTTTCATACAGGTAATTTTAATATCAGAAACTCAAAAATAGCAAATACTATTCAATATACAATAGCAATCGGCCCTCTTTTGCTTTTTTATTTCTCAATTGAGATTTTTGGCAAATGTAATAAGCAATTTTGCTACACCATCAAGATTATTAGCGGTTATTTCCTTGGCCTTATCATATATATCGTGGTAGTACCCCTTACCTCCATTTGAATAGATGAAAAATGCCGGTACGCCTGAACGGGCAAAATAATAATGATCACTGTTGGCTGCCTGTCCGCGGCTCCGCAATTCAGGCACAAATTTCTCCTGATCATTAATTTGCTTCAGCATGGCATATTCTACCGGGTTTTCGGTTGCATTCACTACCGTTATTGCATTGCTGGCATCGCCCATTACATCCATATTAATGAGGAAGCGGATATTTTTCAGCGGAAACATCGGATTTTTAACAAAAAACTCCGACCCCATCAGCGATGCCTCTTCTCCCGCAAATGCTATAAAAACCATAGTATACCGTGGCGGATGCTTGCTGTAAAACGAAGCCAGGTGCAGCATCATGGCTACTCCGCTCGCATTATCGCTTGCGCCGGGAAACATCGTTGTATCCCCCATCATTCCCACGTGGTCGTAATGGGCGCTGAAAACTATATAGGAGTCTTTGACCGCTCCGGGCACACATCCCACAATATTTACATTGCGCGAATGTGGGATAAATTCAGAAACTACTTCTGCTGATACACTTTTCAGATTTTTTGGAACAACGTCCTTGTGAACACAAAATATTGTGGCTGCAATGGTATCACGGCTTACTCCCCATTGCAGAATACCATTCTGCTCAATCAGATATACTCCCTTGGGCAGCATTGATAAAAATAAATTGCGCTTCACATTAAGGACCTTGGTGCAGAACAGATCAACATTCTGCAGAAAATAGGCATGGCTGCCATCAAATTGCGACAAAACGATCTTCCACGCCAATCGGTCAGAAATATCATTCAGGTTGACCGTTTTAACCGGCAGTCGTGTGCAGGAGCAGGATGGACTGGCTGGATCAATAACATATTCTGCGCCTGGCTTTAGCTGTTCTCCGTTTAATGATAATTTCATTTTACCGGGAAATGTATTTACCGGAAATGCAAAACCTTGTGTAAATGATCCATTTGAAGCCACTGACTTTAACTTAAGCTCCTTGAATTTTTTCATTATATATATTGCGGCTGAATCAACTCCTCTTTTCACATAGCCTCTGCCTTTCATATTGCGTCCGCTAAGCGCCCCTATCTGCTGTTTCATCCATATTTTATCGCTCTCCGCCTGTATTGCAGCCATCTTCAGAAACTCTGTGTGTTCCCTTTTCTTTTGAGCCTGGTCCAGGGAATCCAGGTTATAAAGGTGCTTTATTGTATCAACCATTGCAGATGATTGCAGTATGGTCGTATCAGACTGGTAGGTCTCTGTTGAATTTGAATCAGGCATAGTTTTTTCTACTTGTGCCGTTGCAGAAATAGTCATCAATAGCAAAACAGATAACAGGAATCCGGAAAACTTGGTCATTGGGAATACAATTTGAAAATAGTGCCGCAAATATAGCGCACACTGAATTGCAAAATAATTATTTTACCATTATAAAATAAAATCAACATCGCTTACGGCAATCCGCACGGCAAAACAAGCAGTAGAAGGTTGTATACCCATGATAACATTGCTTTACCTTACCTAACCAATATCACATCACCTTTCATCTCCTTGATATGATCCTGTTTATTGCCGCATATTATTTTGGCGTAGTAATAGTAGGTACCCATCTCTGCAGGAACTCCCTTGTACTTGCCGTCCCATCCAAGGTCTATATTTGCAGTATGGGTTAGGTTATAAACTTCCTCTCCGAAGCGGTTATAAATCGAAAACCTTACGATATACATATCGCCTGTAAACCGGAACCGGTAAATATCATTTAAACCATCATCATTAGGTGTAAATGCGTTGGGTAATACCGGGTTGCAGCAGTCATCATACTCCACCTGGGAAGTTGATGAGTCGGTGCAGTTATTGGCATCTTTTACCCAAACAGTATACTTCCCGTTCTCCAGTCCGTATATGCCTATAGTCACAGATGCCTCTTTGTTGTTCCACAGGTAAGTATATGGACCGGTACCACCTGCTACTGAAACCATAACTGCGCCCAGAGGTTTGGTGCCTGTACACTGATTGGGTATTATACTGTCTGCAATACTGATTGGATCCGGTTGACTGATATTTATTGTTGTATCAATCTTGCAATTCCTGCTGTCGGTAATAGTAATTACATAATGACCAGCATAAAGATTATGATAAACTGCCGAATCCGCCTTCTGTTTCGAACTGTCAAGCAGGTAAAACAATGGTTGTGCCCCTCCTGATGCATAGAGCGACAGTGTGCCGTCCTTTGCATTATAGCATAATGGCGTTGTAATTACCGTATTGTCTATATTTATTTGCGGTATTCCGGTAAATGTCAGTGTGGTATCTATCGAGCATCCGTTGGAGTCTTTTACATAAAAAGTATAGCTGCCTGCAAGGAGGCTGTCAAATGTACTGATTGCACTAAACAGGGTGTTATCTTTAGAATAAGCATACGGCAAAGTACCACCTGCAACCAGCAGTTTTATTTTACCATCCCTGTAGCCGGGGCACGTAGGGTTAAGTGAGTCAAGCCCGGTAAATACGAGCTTGGCTGGTTGGGAAAGATAAATGCTTGTATCAGTAGTGCATCCGTGGCTGTCTTCTATCAGAATGTATTCAATTCCTGCTGGCAACCCCGTAAAACTGTTGCCTGCCTGCCATGGTAATGAGTTGATCGAATACATGTAGGGTGGTGTGGCCCCGGCTGCGTTTACAGTTATAAACCCGTTGCTGCCATTAAAACACGTGATGTTGCTGAAATTAACACTGGCAAATGTAATCCTGTCTGGCTGGGTAAGAGTGAATACCGTATCGTGCAGGCAGCCATTGGCATCTTTCACATAAAAAGAATCCGTTCCCGCCGCCAGTGAATTATAAACTGTGGTCGCAGAATACCCGCCGCTGTTGAACGAGAATGTATAAGTTGCAGTCCCGCCTGTTGCCGACAGTGTTACACTGCCATCATGAAGGCCATAACACGATGGTTCAGTAATTGTTAATCCAGGTACAATAATACCCGGCTGACTCACTGAAACAGTTGTATCGAATGCACAGCCATTTGAGTCTTTTACATTTATTACATAAGCTCCCTTTAGCAGACTATCGAAAATATGGGCTGTACCAAAAGACCCACCACCTATTGAATAGCTGTATGGCGCACTTCCTCCTGTACCTGTAACATTGATAATCCCGGTAGCCTGATTATAACATAACGCAGGGGTGAGAATAAATGTACCCGATACAATTAAAGAATCGGAAATGGTTATTGAGGTGTCATGAACGCACAGATTGGCATCCTTAATGTGGAAGACATAAGTTCCGGCGGCCAGCGGTGAGAACACAGTTCCTGCGCTGAAAGTACCTGCTCCCACTGCATAGGTGTATCCCGGTGTTCCGCCCGTTGCCCACAAGGTTACCTTACCATTAGCCAGGGTAGCGCAGGTCGAGTTTTTAACTACTGCCGATGGTATGATGATCAATGGCTGTGTGAGTGTTAACGTTGTATCTTTCTGGCAGCCGTGGGCATCCTGAACATGCAGCGTATAGCTACCGGATGTGAGGCCGCCAAACAGGCTGGCAGTACCATATGTCCCGGCACCCAGTGCATAGGTATAAGGTGCAATACCACCTGAAGTATGCATGGTCAGTGAACCATCACTGCCTCCATTGCACGAAGGCTTATGAAGACTCACGGAATCTATATGAACAGGAGTCGGTTGCGTAAGGGTTACCGAGTCGGTATATATGCAGCCATTGGCATCTTTAACCTTTACAATATGCAATCCCGCAGTAAGCCCCGTTAGTATATTGGAAGTGCCCCAGGTCCCCGCATCAACAGTATATTGGTAGCCCGGTGTACCCCCGGTTGCAGTCACAACAATGATACCTGTGGCGGCTCCATTGCAATGAACATTGGTATCTGCGGTAGTAACGGTAATGGCTGTAGGTTGCGTCAGTGTAATCGCTGTATCAAAAAAACAATTCTGTGCATCCTTTATATGAAAAGTATCAGTACCAGCTGGAAGAGTGAAAACATTTCCTGCGCCAAATGGGTTGGTACTATTGGCAAAGGTATAAGGAGGTCCAAAGCCCCCTGAACCCGTCATAGTAACAGTGCCTGTGCCGCCATGACACAGTATGGGCGAAATGGCAAGTGTGGCATGGATAATCGCAGAATCAACCAATGTTATAGATGTATCAATTTCGCAGGCATTCGCATTTTTTACATGAAATGTATACGTCCCTGCTCCAAGGCCTCCAAACGAATCAACCGCGCTGTAAGCTCCTCCGCCTATAGCATAGGTATAAGGCGCCACACTGTTGTAGGCTGTAATAATCACATAGCCATTGGCAAAGTTGTTGCACAAAGGCTTGTGGATAGCGAAATGCCACAATATCGGTGTTGCATTAGGCACTGTTATTGTTGTATCCTTTACACAACTGTTGGCATCCTTTACATGCACTACATAACTGCCGGGAGTGAGCCCGCCAAATAATCCTGAACCTGAATAAGCCCCTCCTCCAATAGCATAAGTGTATGGAGACAGTCCTCCTGAACCGGTAACTGTAGCTGTGCCGGTGCTGCCTCCGGGGCAAAGTGGCGGTGTGGTTACAACTGTGGCCGTTGGCAACGGTGGTGATGTTATTGTAATGGTTGTATCCACAAAGCAACCACTTGGGTTGGTCATCCTTATAGTATAGGTGCCCGGTACAAGGCTGTCTGTAACCACGCCGGTTATGCCTGTTAGTGTTTGTATGGTAACTCCCCCCTGTATTACCTTCATGGTCCATGGGCTTGCCGAGCCGCCGGGTGTAACATGAAATACAGCCTTAACTGTGCACGTAGCCAGCGACACAAGCGAATAGGTTTCTGTTGGCATTGGCAGTATCGTAACTGTATAGGCTATTGTCTGTTGCCCGGAAAGCGGGCAGCCGTCATCAGCATAATTGACATAGAATATATAGCTGCCCGGCGCTACGCCTGTAGTGTTCCAGGCAAAGGTGCCTAAAGGCGCCAGGGTGCCGTTACCAATTATACTGAATGTCGCCCCTGTTGGCAGGCCCGATACAGTCATCGTAATATGGTTGCCTCCGGGATCTGTTGGGTTAATGTGGAATGTAAATGGCCCTACCGACTGGCACAAACTGATAGTCGTTCCGGTTACAGTGCCTGCCGAGGCCCCGCTGATGTTGCCATTGGGTGGTATGTTGGAGCAGGGAGTTATTACCACCACAGTCATCTCCCGCTGGCTCGTCCCTCTCAGCACACCTGCATGAAACTCTTCCACATTATAAACTACAAGGGCTTTCTGAAGAATATTCGGTGTAAAAGACAGCTGACCGGTAGCATTGTTGAATGAATAGGTACCTGCTGCAGCGCCTATGGGTGCAGTTGCAGTATAGGGTGATACATAACTCACACTGCCGCCGGTACTGCCATCAATACCTGCAACAAGATTAAATACCAGGCTGTCGCCATTCGGGTCAACAGCGCCGGGATTAAAGTTGGCGGGTATACTAAGGCAATAAAACGGAGTGGGTATAGTGGTATAAACTGCGTTCGAGTTGTTGAAGGTTGTATTGTTAAGTGTGTCTACAAGTTGTATGGTCGTTCCTATCGCAATATTGGTGATGCTATTGCTCCTTCCGGCTGATGCAACTCCACCTGAACCCATATTGCCTGTAAAAAGGAAACGCCACACTGCCGATGGGCCGGTAACGGTAATATTTGATGTGTATACAAATTTCTTTATGCCGGGAATTGGGTGAGCCAGGCTGGTGCATGTGGTACTGTCCAGGTCGGCCGGGCAAACTGGTGTTACTTCTATTCCAGCTGTAGGTGCCTGTAATGCAAGGTTATAAGAGCTGACTAACGTATTGCCATTGTATAGATCTATCTCTGGTACTGAAGATGGGAGTGATGAAAAAGCTCCTCCTGAGCAATCTCCGTACACTACCAGGTGAATTGTATAAGTATTGCCGGTTACCCATGTATAATAAAGATCAATGCCAAATATATGCGTAGCCTCCGCCCGGAAGGCCGATAACAGAATCAGTAAAAATAGTACTGTTCTGCTCAGGTACTTTGTGAATTTATTTTCCATATTCAGAATAGGTTTTTGAAAATCCGCCCCCCATTTATTCAGACGACTATTTCAGTATTATCCTTCTTAATCCATCTAGGCCATTACTGCAATATTCCAGATTGGCCGGATATATTAGAACAATATCCACCGCTTAAGTTTAAAATTACGCATTAAATAATACTTCAGCAAAAATACTACAGGGTTTGTCAGTAAAAGTGTAGAGTTTTTTTATCGTTATTAATTAATTGTTAGTATTATACGTTCTCCTGTTGTTTTCTGCAAAAAAATTATCCGGCAATGTTTTATCCGGTAGTTTTTAAATTAGTAAGTGATGTTGATTAAATAAAGTACACCATATTGCGAAGTTATTTTTCTTTTTTACGAGGCGT
>CAIVEH010000190.1 GCA_903904855.1 uncultured Bacteroidota bacterium
GCGCTTTGTGTACTTTGCTGCATTTGTACATTTACAGGCCAAACAATCTGGTAGGTGTCATTTCCGGACTTTTTGCAGGAAAAGAAGGTAATCAATAATATGGACAGGATAAGTAGGTTCCGATTCATAGAGTTACAATATAATAAGGTTAACTTAAACATTAAAATTACAAAAGTCCATCCAAAACGGCAATAATCCATATTTATTGCATATCCAGAGCAAATTCCAAATCCCAAATCCCAAATTCCTAATACCAAATTCCCAATATCAAATTCCAAAGAAAACCTACTTTTACCGCCTAAATCTCAAAAACACATGCAAGCCTGGAAAGATTATCAAGCTGAAAATAAAGACCGTTTTCTCGACGAATTACTTGGACTGTTGCGCATACCATCTGTAAGTGCCGACAGCAAATACAAAGCCGATGTTGCCCGTTGTGCCGATGCAGTAAAAGAGCATCTGCTTAAAGCCGGTTGCGATTCTGCCGAAGTGAGCCCAACTGCCGGCCATCCCATCGTTTATGGGGAGAAGATTATTGACGCCAAACTACCGACAGTACTTGTTTACGGGCATTATGATGTTCAACCTGCCGACCCTGTAAATCTCTGGACAAGCGGCCCTTTTGAGCCAGTGATCAAAGATGGCAAAATCTATGCCCGCGGCGCCTGCGATGATAAAGGCCAGATGTTTATGCACATCAAGGCACTCGAGATAATGGCGAAGACCAATACCCTCCCCTGCAATGTAAAGATCATGATTGAAGGAGAAGAGGAAGTTGGATCCGGCAACCTTGGCAAATTTCTGGCCGATAATACCGAGAAGCTGAAAGCCAATGTGGTATTGGTTTCCGATACATCTATGATCAGTATGGAACACCCATCCATCGAAAGCGGACTGCGCGGACTTACTGCTGTGGAAATAGAAGTTGTTGGGCCAAACCGCGACCTGCACAGTGGTGTATATGGAGGTGCAGTTGCCAATCCGCTGAACATGCTTTGTAAACTGGTGGCTTCCCTGCACGATGAGAACGGGCATATTACCGTTCCTGGTTTTTACGACTCAGTAATTGATCTTACAGATGAAGAACGCAAAAACCTTAATCTTGCGCCATTCGACCTCGATGAGTATAAAAAAGACCTGGACATCAACGATATCTGGGGCGAGAAAGGATATACTACCCTTGAGCGCACAGGTGTCCGCCCGACCCTAGACCTTAATGGTATCTGGGGTGGATACCAGGGCGAAGGTTCAAAAACTGTTCTGCCTTCAAAAGCCAATGCCAAGATTACCATGAGGCTTGTGCCCAACCAGAAGCCTGCCGAGATATCTGCATTGTTTGTAAAGCACTTCAACAGTATCGCGCCCGGCTGTGTTAAAGTAACAGTTACTGCTGGTCATGGTGGTGATCCTGTTGTTACGCCTACTAACTCCCCAGCCTATATAGCCGCAGCAAAAGCTATAAAGACCACCTTCGGTAAGGACCCGATACCAACCCGTGGCGGAGGCAGTATACCAATTGTTGCACTGTTTGAAAAAACACTGGGCCTGAAAACCGTACTGCTTGGCTTCGGGCTGGACAATGACAATATCCATTCACCCAACGAGAAGTTCGATCTGGCCAATTTCTATAAAGGCATTGAGACCATACCTTACTTCCACAAGTATTTTACTGAGTCATTCGGACTATAAGAATCAGAAGAAAATTTTGTTACAGCCCCGTTCTCACGGGGCTTATTCTTTTACTGCACCTCAGGCTAAGATATTCTGGGGTTTAATCTTTTAAAAACTTTCTTACAGCCACCACTTCACCCGAACTGCTGAATAGCCGAATATAATGTACCCCTTTTGAGAGTGTATGAATATCAATCAGTGATGTGCCGCTACCTGCCTGCTGGCTTGCTTCTTCCTTACCCAATACATCAAAAACCATTAATGAGGTGATCCTGGCATTTTGGTCATACACCAGGTTTAATTCATCATTAGCAGGATTTGGGAATAACCTTATCTCGGCATTCCTAATTACTGCAGGTGTCGCCACCGGATGGTAGCAAATGATCCAGGTTTCGGTTGCAGAATCTGCAGGTATTGCTACATTGTGCAGCCGGGCAGTTACATAATAACAGCCTGGTGTGGTGGTTGAGGTAAGGTCCAAATAGAGATCAAGCACACCGGTATCAGAAGGCAGATATACCAGACTAGTTTCAACTGCTCCTGTAGGCCAGAGAGCAGGCAAATACCGGCATAGATTATCATCGCAAAAACCCGAAGCAGCGGGTGTTTGCCAATCGGCAGGAAAGTTACAATCAATTACTTTCCAAGTATATGTTACAGGGGCAATGCCTGTCACTATGCTGTCGAAATAGGTTGCAAATCCCGGCGCTGCCGATATGTAAATGGTATCAGTCAGCATTGTAAATGACTGTGAATAGGTGCGGTTGCCAAATACCGAACATATCATCACTGTAACTAGAACGAACATCTTTTTCATAAGCTTATATTTATAGTTGGTTAACAATCGAAATTCTCTTTACAAATATAGAAAAAGAAAAATAAACTTACAACAATATATTCCATAATCAGGCTCGAAATGTAACTTTTTGAGCGTAAATATTTCGTTAGCATTAGGTGGTTGAAAATTCATTCATATTCCCGTTTATTCGTATTTTTCAATTCAAGGTTATAGACCGAAATAGAAAATTACATATGAGGATAAAAAAAGCCTCTCCCGATATTTTTCTCAAACTGTTGTTTTCTATATTTTTTTCCAATATGTTTCAGAGATTTGAATCACACTATTTTTTCCTGGCATGGTAATTTTGTATTGACTGAAGATCGATAATGCAGAACTGCCCCATCGCCACTTTTGCCACTTAGCATACCTAACGCACAGACCAAAAAAATCCCCTCTATTTTAACCTAACAACAGTTTTTGATTGTCTTTTTATTAACAGCATTTAAACTACATTTGTGAGACTTTATTAAGTAAAAGGCTATGTTGAAATTCATGAAGAATAAAATCCTGATACCTTGTTTGATAATCGGAGCGCTTGCAGCAGTTGTTTCTTTCAGGTACAGCGGGTCGGGAGGCCAGTCATCGGAAGATAAAAGAAAACTGGTGCTGAAAAGCGTTATGGGCGCTATTAACAGCGGCCATTTCTCACCTAAACCTATTGATGATACTTTTTCTTCGAGGGTATATAAAATGATAGTGCACGAATTCGATTATGAAAAACTCCTGTTTACGCAGCAGGATATGAAAATGCTCGGCCGCTATGAATTCAAAATTGATGAGGAAATTGCTTCAAATTCCATTGAATTCTTCGATTCGCTGGATGCTGTTTTTCTTCGCAGGCTGAAGCAGGCGCAGTTGCTGGATTCTGAAATATTCAAAAAGCCATTCACCTTCACTGGTGATGAACAGTATCAGCAGAGCTATGACAAAAAGGAATATGCAAAAGATGATAATGAACTGCCTGCCAAATGGAGTGAGTTTATAAAACTACAGGTGCTGGTACGATATGTGGACCTAAAAAAAGACCAGGAAAAAAAGAAAGAGAATAAAGACTCTGTGAATGCCAAATTCAAAACAGACGATGAACTGGAAGCAGATGCCAGGGAAGGTGCACGTAAATACATAGACCGGTTTTTTGCCTACTACAAAAAGCAAAAAGATGATACGAGGTTTGCAGAATATATTGATGCTATAACCAGGACCGAAGACCCGCATACCGATTACTTCCCACCAGCCGACAAAAGTGATTTTGATGTAACAATGAGTGGCGCTTTTGTGGGTATAGGCGCTAGGCTCAGCCCAGAAAACGATAAGGTAACTGTTGCTTCATTGATCATTGGCAGCCCGTCGTGGAAGCAGGGGGAACTGAAAGAAAAAGATGAAATAACCAAGGTGGCCCAGGGCGATGCCCCCCCAGTGGACATTGCTGGCTATGAACTGAATGATGTGGTAAAACTGATACGTGGCCCTAAGGGAACTATTGTGAAGCTGACAGTAAAAAGAGCTGATGGATCGACTAAAGTAATACCTATAAAAAGGGACGTAATAGAAATAGAAGAAACCTATGCGAAATCGGCGGTGATAAAAAGTAAGGACGGGCTTATAGGGTATATTTATCTGCCTGAGTTTTATGCCGATTTTAACCATACCAGCCACCGCAACTGTGCGACAGATATGGCTGTGGAAGTTAAAAAACTGAAGGACGCAGGTGTTACAGGAATCATTCTGGACCTGCGTGGCAATGGTGGCGGCAGCCTGGGAGATGTTGTAGATATGGCTGGATTGTTTACTGGTAAGGGCCCGGTAGTGCAGGTGAAGAGCAACAATGCCGCACCTGTCGAATTACGTGCACAACCTGGTGATGGCGTATTGTATACCGGCCCGCTGGCTATAATGGTGAATGAGGGCAGTGCGTCAGCTTCTGAAATACTGGCAGCTGCAATGCAGGACTATAAGCGTGCAGTTATAATTGGCTCTACCACTTATGGCAAGGGCACAGTGCAGAAAATGGTAGACCTGGACCAGATGGTTGACCCAATGACCCGCCTGCGTATGAGCAATGATACCTCGGGTGAAATGGGCAAATCGCTGGGCTCAATAAAGCTGACCATGGAAAAATTCTACAGGGTAAACGGTGGTTCCACACAAATGAAAGGTGTAACTCCGGATATCACTATACCTGACCAACTTGACGGATATGATGAAGAAGACCTGGGCGAACGACATAATAAGTCGGCTCTGCCATGGGATGTGATTCCGCCTGCCAATTATAAAACGACCAACAGCGTAGGTAACCTGCAGCAACTTGCCACCCTGAGCAAGAACCGCATAAACCAGAACATGACCTTTACGCTGATTAAGGAAAACTCAGAGTACTTCAAGAAGAAAAAGGATGAAAATGTGGTTTCGCTGAACGAAAAGAAATACAGGCAACAACAGGATGAGGTGAATGAAAAATCGAAGAAGATGGAAGAACTGCAGAAAAAAGCAGTGCTGATGGAAATAGCCAATACTCCTGCCGATGAAGCTAAACTGGCCGAAAATGCAAAAAAATTCAGCGATACAACAGCCATATCGAAAAACAAAGACTGGCTTAAGAATGTAAGTAAGGACATCTACATTACCGAAGCAGTGAACATACTCAACGATCTGAAGAAATCGGGGGTTACACTGAATATGGATGCTGAGAAGAAATAGAAATAATTTTTAAATGCAATTCGAGACGGCAATGTGAACAACACATTGCCGTGCTGTTTTAGATGAGCAGCGATATAACACTGATAAATTTACTGACCTGCTTCATGAATTTTCATCGCACTATAAGAAACCGGCAGTAACTTTGAAGTTTAACTGATATCTGTCAGAACGAATGATAATGACAAAAAAATCCTGGCTTATTGTAATTGTTTTGCTGGTGTGCACCGGCTTCCGTTTGTATGCCCAGAACGACAAAACAAAGGAAGAAAAAGTGCCTGTCTTCAACTATGTTATTGACGATGCTCTCGATAAATTCCAGGCAATACCCGATACTGCGAAGCCTGTTTTCTACCATTACCTGGTACCCGAATTTTATTTTCATAAGCCCAGGAAAGTAAAGGACACCACCTTTGAATTTTTCTGCTATGATGCCTGGGACAGTGTGATGGATGTGGTCAAAGATTACGATTCTGTGTTATTCTACTCCCTTTATAAAAGCTATACCGACTCAGCACATACCTATATTGATAAAGATGGCGAAAAACAGTTTATACCCGTATCCAGCATTATTAAAAGATACGACAAGGTAAACAGGAATAAGTGGATGACCATAGAATATCCCGGCAACAAATATGGCGAACTACGCGAATTCAAAAATGTAATCGTTGGCACGGATACCGAAAAAGTATGGAATGCCCATGGCGACAATATTTATACAAAAATTTACCACCGCTATAAGCTGCTGAAATAAAGAATGTTCAAGAGGCAGCAAACGTTTATTTTTATTTCATTTATATAATATATGCATTAATAAGTGTGTTGAATGCAATACAGAATCAGGCATATAGATTCACGCAAATAACTACCCTAGCTTATCCTTAAAAGATGGTTTGCTTCGAGGATAAATCATTTTATCACTAAAGTATTCTGTGGATAAATTTATGGCCTAGAAATCAAGCCTGGCGGGCATTTCACTCAAGATATCCACAAATCCCTGAAATGCTTGTCATTGGCTGGCGGCAGGGATAATTTTGCAGTTATGGCAAACATATCCTGGGCGGTTTTGAACACAGAAACAAGCTACTACCTCCACAATCAGTTCCTGCTATTCAGGCGGCGGTTGAAGGGATATTATGTATACACCATCTGGCAAAATGATAAAATGTGCTACAACAGCTATAATGAATACCAGTTTTTGCAGATTGCTGGGAGGATAATAAATGGAGAAGAGGTGGAATGGAGGATGTGTGCGTAAAAAATTCACTCCTTAAATCTGCCACTTCCTTAGTTATCCAAAAGCAATTTATATTTTAGGGTGACGCGAGGAAAGAAAGAATTTCTCGAGAGCTCTGAGCCTCAACATAGTCCAAATAAAAATCATAAATTTGCGTGATGCTAAACACCACCGAAATATTGAATCTAATAAAGGAATCAGTTCATGCTACCGATCCGGGGGCAACACTGATACTTTATGGTTCCTATGCCCGAGGCGATTACAGGGAAGATTCGGATATGGATATTTTAGTATTGTTGGATAAAGAGAAGATAACTTTTGAAGACAGAGAAAGAATAGCCTTTCCATTATATTCCTTGGGTCGTGATGCAGATATTCACATCAGCCCTGTTTTTCGTGTCAGAAATTTATGGGATACCAAACATAAGATAACCCCTTTTTATAAAAACGTTTCTAGGGAGGGCGTATTATTATGAATCCGGAAAAAGAAGAATTTGTCAGAAAACGATTAGCGCATACTTTAAGAACTTTTGAAGAAATTGAGATCCAGATAGAAAATGAACTATGGAATATTGCAGTGAACAGGCTATATTACGCTTGTTTTTATGCAATAACAGCTCTGTTACATAATTATGGGTGGGACACAAAAACACATAGTGGCGTTCACCGTTTGTTTAATTTGCATTTTATCAAATCTGGCATTATTAATAAGGAATATGGTGATTTATACACAAGTCTTATGGACATGCGGCAAGATGCGGATTATGAAGATGAGATTGAGTATGAAAGGGAAGATGTATTGAAATTACTTCAACCCGTTAAAAATTTGATTGCAGCTATAGAAACGGTTTTATCAAAAGATAACTGATTCTTGTATTATTTATCAGGCTTTTAATCATATCCGCATTTTATTTTTCCAATTTCCCCCGATTACTTTTCCTTTTTTACTTTTTCCCCCTTACCTTTGCGCAAAATTTCAAGGACTTCTTATTTTTTATAACTGATATTTATGTTGAATGTAGGTAAAATCAAACAGATCATCGGGCCGGTTGTGGACGTTTATTTTGGTAATGGCGGCAAGCTTCCCGAGATTTTTAACGCGCTTGAACTGACCCGCGAAAACGGTGATAAGCTGGTGCTTGAAGTGCAGCAGCACCTGGGTGAGGACAGCGTGCGCGCGGTGGCAATGGATGGTACTGAGGGCCTGGTGCGCGGCACTGAGGTGCGCGATACCGGCAAGCCTATCGCTATGCCTGTTGGCGAGCAGATCAATGGCCGCCTGTTCAACGTAACCGGAGATGCTATCGATGGTCTGCCACAGTGCGATAAAACTGGTGGCCGCCCGATACACAACAAACCACCTAAGTTTGAAAACCTGAGTACTTCTTCCGAGATACTGTATACCGGTATCAAGGTTATCGACCTTATCGAGCCTTATGCAAAGGGTGGTAAGATCGGTTTGTTTGGTGGCGCTGGTGTGGGTAAAACCGTATTGATCCAGGAGCTTATCAATAATATCGCGAAAGCTTATGCCGGTCTTTCGGTATTTGCTGGTGTAGGTGAGCGTACACGTGAAGGTAATGACCTGATGCGTGAGATGATCGAAGCCGACATCGTGCGTTATGGCGATAAGTTCAAACACAGTATGGAAACCGGTGGTTGGGATCTGAGCACTGTGGACCTGAACGAACTGA
This sequence comes from uncultured Bacteroidota bacterium, assembly GCA_903904855.1. Taxonomy (GTDB): domain Bacteria; phylum Bacteroidota; class Bacteroidia; order Chitinophagales; family Chitinophagaceae; genus Nemorincola. Next base: position 8,138 of record CAIVEH010000190.1, read on the forward strand.
AAGACAGTAAAGCAACATTCGTATTCGGACAGATGAACGAACCACCCGGCGCCCGTGCACGTGTGGCCCTTTCTGGTCTTACTGTTGCAGAGTATTTCCGCGATGGTGATGGCACCGGAAAAGGAAAAGACATCCTGTTCTTCGTAGATAATATCTTCCGTTTCACTCAGGCAGGTTCTGAGGTATCGGCCCTTCTTGGTCGTATGCCTTCAGCTGTGGGTTATCAGCCTACGCTGGCTACCGAAATGGGTCTGATGCAGGAGCGTATCACTTCTACAAAGAATGGTTCGATCACTTCGGTGCAGGCGGTTTATGTACCTGCGGATGACTTGACCGATCCGGCTCCGGCAACAACATTTGCTCACCTGGATGCTACTACCGTATTGGATCGTAAGATCGCTGACTTAGGTATCTATCCGGCGGTAAACCCACTGGAATCTACATCACGTATCCTTACACCTATTATAGTTGGTAATACTCACTACGATTGTGCTAACCGTGTTAAGCTGATCTTACAACGCTATAAAGAGCTGCAGGACATCATCGCGATCCTTGGTATGGATGAGTTAAGCGAAGATGACAAACTTACAGTGGCCCGTGCACGTAAGGTGCAGCGCTTCCTGTCTCAGCCGTTCCATGTGGCTGAAGCGTTTACCGGCCTTAAAGGCGTTCTGGTACCAATCGAAGAAACAATCCGCGGTTTCAATATGATCATGGATGGTGAAGTAGATGAGTATCCTGATGCAGCATTCAACCTTGTAGGAACCATAGATGATGCAATTGCGAAAGGTAAGATGCTGATACAGCAGGCGAAGAACTAGAGATCCCTCCGCTACTAAAGGGGGACTTCAAACATTTCCTGATAGGCGCGAGTGGAAAAAACAATATTGTTAACAACCTGAGATTCGCAAGAGTTGTGAATTGATGGAAAAGCCCCTTCAGGGGTTTGGGGTTTATGCAACTAGATATATTATCACCCGAAAAAAGGGTATTCAGCGGTAAAGTTTATGGCATCTTGTTGCCGGGTGTTGAAGGCTCTTTCGAGATGCTCGATCATCATGCTCCGTTAATTGCTGCATTGGGCAAGGGCAAGATGAAGGTGATCAAAGAAAAGAATCAGAATGCAGCAGGCAATACCGAAACCTATGAAATAAGCGGTGGTTTTGTGGAAATGCTGAACAACAATGCCAGCGTGCTGGTTGAGGATGCGAAACTGATATAGTCAAAATAATATCATTAAAATAATAATGCCGGGCAACATGTCCGGCATTTTTATTTTGCATCAGAAATAATGATTGCATTCCTGAAAATTAGCCCATGTGTTTAACTGAGCTTATATACGCAGATGGCAATGAATATCTTATAAAAACGCGATACTCAATGCCTGCTGTGTATCCAATGTATTGAAGTGAAAATGAAGGGTGCAGCCAATAAGGAACGATATGTAGTAGAAAAAGAAAAACAACTGGCACTAGAAATAGCAGAAAAATGCAAACAAAAGACTTTCAAGTTACTGATAAAGCCTAACTGACTGGCCTCTATTTGTATGAAATAAACCAAATAAAAGCAGGCAAATAAAATACTCCCGGGTTAGTCTTTTATAAACTTCCTTACCTCCGTACCATTTATCCGGATAAAATAAATACCTGGGGTTAATTCCGCTATACCTGCCTGAACCGATCTTGTATTGTAATAGTGACAAAAAACAACTTGCATGAGAATGTTTGTGAAAGTTATTTGATTGATTTTATCGGAAGATGTAATATTAAGCGTATTTGTTGCAGGGTCAGGATAAACATCAATATGGGTAGATTGCATCCCAATCGTTTTTACTCCTGCAAGACATAATTCAACTACCAATGGGAATGAAGAAGTGTCGGAGCCACAGGTATTTGTAATAATATACCAAACAATGTCTGTACCAACTGATATTCCAGATATTAATCCTGTACCGGAAATGGTTGCGATGGTGGGGTCCGATATATACCAATCACCGCCAGTAACTGTATTTATCATACTAGAAGTATCTCCCCGGCAAATACTGTCTGATCCAGAAATAGTTCCTGCGTATGGAAGTGGATTAACCGTAACTGTATGAAATACATTGTCTGTTCCACAAATGTTTGTTACCGAATATTTAATTGAATCTATTCCGGCTGAGACACCCATAACCAGACCTCCGGCACTTACTGTTGCAATACCAGTATAAAGGCTGCTCCAGATACCACCTGGCGATGTATCTGTTAATGTTATTGTTGCACCAACACATACACTACCTGTACCTGAAATAGCGCCAGCTACTGGTAGTGGGTTAACGGAAATTGTTTTCTTTACAGTAGCGGTTCCACAACTATTTGTTACAGTATAACTGATTGTATCAATGCCTGCTGTTAAACCTTCAACAATACCAGTTCCACTAACAGTTGCGATAGTAGTAAAAACACTGTTCCATATGCCGCCTGTTACTGAATCGGTTAATGTAACTGAACCCTCGGCACAAACAATTGAAGGGCCTGCAAGAGGTGATAAAACCGGCACAGTGTCCACAGATATTATTCTGGAAACAGTTGCAGAGATGGGACATACTCCAAATGAATACCGGATAGTATCAAGGCCCGGTGATATCCCTGTTACATGACCACCTGTTATGTTTGCCCTTAAGTTTGAACTACTCCAGGTACCTCCGGCCACAGCGTCTGTCAGTGAAATAGAGCTACCTATACATACAGCCGACGGGCCTAATATGGGTCCTGGCAAGATCGATGTCAACGGGTTAACGGTAACAATAATAGTAGTGGAGGTAGTATGTACCCCATCAGATGCCTGTACTTTTAAGGAATCAGGACCAGAATAACCTAAAGATGGGGTGTATGTTACACCTGTAGGAGAAACATCAAAGCCGGTTGGAGCAGAAAAAGGCAATCCGGATATTGTTCCATGCACCGGGCCGGATAAAATACTCCATGTTGCAGTAAGCCCTGTTGTATCAACTATTGTCAGCAAAGAATTGATGGAATTGGAAACAGAATTTTCACAAACTGAAAATGGTTGCGGGCTGGGGTTAAAGAAAAAAAGTCCATAATAGAAGGTTACAGTTAATGTTTGAGAAGCTGCGAAGCAGGTGGCTCCCATTCCGCCCCAGTTTGCATTGCCAATTGCCGGCCTTACAGATGCTACAGACTCACAACTGCAAAGATCCTGATCAACCGCTAATTCTACTATTGTAGTCCCCATACCACATCCAGATCCACATCCAGCGCCTACCCGCCAGGTATGCCCATCTGATATTAGTGCCGTATCAAATCCTGTCCTCATTGCAGTGGCTATTGCCGCAGCCACTGTAGGGTTGGTACAGGTATAGCCGGTTGGGTTGAGATTACCGCTTATATTGAAACGCCCGTAGCTATAAGTTGGTAATAGCCTTGATAGAAAAGTTGTCCATGCAGGACATTGTGTAGTTGGCACAGAACCATTGATAAAGCTCTGGCTGTAAACTATTGTTTGTGACTTCACAGTTGCACTCAGACATAATAGTACGGGTAATAGTAATGCCATACGTAAAATAGTTCTGATAGCACTTTTTTCAAAAAAGGATTGCATCCGATTAAATGTATTTAAAGTCATAGGGAATAGCATTATATAACAGCACAAAATAATGAAAAATGGTTGATTATTAACATCAATTATCAAATTATATTTTGGTTTGATGGCTTAAACGGGAGTAAATTCGCCTTCCTATTATATAACAATAAAATTAATTCCATTTAAAAAGCAAAGACAATTAAAGGCTGAACAACCTACTGCCCAATTTGTCAAACCCAACCGCCTACTTATTGATCAACAACAAACAGTACATTGAATCCAAATAAAAAACCGCCCCGAAAATATCCGGAGCGGTTTCAGAAATACAATTATTGTTGGCTTATTCTATTACCAGCTTGGTGCAAGAAAAAACCTGTTCCGATTTAACAGTAAGCATATAAACACCTGCCTTTAATGAAGAGATATCAAGATGATTTGTACCCGTCATTTTAAGCGCATCTGAATATACTACTCTGCCGGAAACATCCGTAATAGATATGTTACATTCACCCGACAATTGGCTAGCCCAATGAATGTTTAAATAACCGTTTGAAGGATTAGGGAAAACCGTAAACACAGCATTAGCGGCTGGGATATTTTTAACCCCTGTTCCCGGAGCAACCATTATAGTATAGGTAGTATCTGATACGCATCCGCCTGGTGCAGTCAGGGCATAGGTAATAGTTACAGTACCAGATGCCTTACCTGTTACAACACCTGTTAAACTGTCTACAATAGCTTTTGATGTGTCGCTGCTGCTCCATTTGCCTCCCGGGTTTGGATTAGTTAGTGTTATTGTCCACGAAGAATCAACTGTCGTTGGTCCTGAAATTGGTGCATTGGCATATACTGTATCAATAATAATAGTATCTATCCGGTAACAGGCACTTGAAGTGCCATAAATAATAAAATCCGGGCCAGTTACAAATCCAGCTCTGAAAACACCTGTAACAGAATCTATAACACCAGCCGGGCCGGGAGCTGTTCTCCATTTACCACCAGCAGTAGTATCGGTATAAGTAACAGTAGCGCCTTCACATACAATAGAAGGGCCTGTTATTGCACCAATAGTGTTTGGATTAACATGAATTATTTTCCTGGCTGAATCTGAACCACACATATTGGTAGCAACGAAGTAAATAGTATCAATTCCGAGGCTTATACTTGTAACCAGACCGGTTGGGTTAATAGTGGCTATAGAAGGATTGGAACTAACCCATGCCCCAGCTCCGGGAGGTGGACCGCCCAGATCCCTTTCACGTGCATTGGATCCAAGGCAGAAAAGATCTGGTCCATTAATTGTACCCGTTCTAGCCATGCTGTCTAAATGAATATTATTCGACATAGCCAACTCGGTACCACCGGTTGTTGCCTGCAGTATACAGTCTACTATATCTCCGGTTGCTAATGACGTAGGTGTCCAGGTATTGGCATCTGTGCCCACATTAACACCATTATGCTGCCATTGATAATGTGGCGTTGCATCAGCTATAGGTGTTGCAGTAAAGACAGTTACATGACCGATACAAACGGTATCAGGGCCTACATTAGATGAAATAAAGATTCCTGAAATCGGCGTCCCTACCCTTCTGATTACATTGTTTCCGGCACAACTGATATAAATGTTGTGTGCGGCATCAACAGCAAGCCCATCAGGCGCTGACATTTTAGCGGCTGTAGCCGGGCCACCATCGCCGGAATAACCTGGCATACCAGTTCCTGCAAAGGTTCGGATTGTATCTCCAGTATTTACAATGCGGACTGAATTATTGGAGTCTGAAATATAAACATTGCCCAATGCATCCATTTTCACATCATTTGGCATATAAAGATTTGCCGCAGTAGCCAGTCCGCCATCTCCGGTATAACCTATCATACCATTACCCGCGAATGTAGTAATACCACCAGCAGTGTCAACCTGACGGATTACATTATTACGAGAGTCTGCAATAAATAATGTGCCGTTGGATTTCACAGCAATACCAAGTGGTGTCCATAACTGTGCCGCTGTAGCCGGGCCACCATCACCGGTATAACCTGTAGTATTATTTCCGGCTATGGTTGAAATGATTCCAGTAGTATTGATTTTTCTGATTACCTGGTTCCTTGAATCAGAAATGTAAATGTTTCCGGCACCATCTACAGCTACACCAACAGGGATGCGCAACTGAGCGGCTGTGGCAGCACCACCGTCACCGGTATAGCCTGCAGTACCTGTACCTGCAATTGTAGTAATTATATTATTAGTATCTACCTTGCGCACCACATTGTTTCTGCTGTCGGCTATGTAAATATTACCAATAGCATCAGTAGCAATACCGCCCGGACCTCTTAGTCTTGCTGCACTTGCAGGGCCACCGTCTCCTGCATAACCTCCTGTACCTGTACCGGCAAAAGTGGTAATTACCCCTGAGGTAGCTACTTTTCTAACTACATTATTCCGGGCATCGGAAAAATAAGCGCCATTAGCTTTTGTAACTATTCCTGCAGGCCCTGAAAGCCTTGCCAATGTTGCGAGGCTGTCATCACCCCCATAACCATTGGTACCGGCGACACCTGCAAAAGTGTAAATATTCTGCGCCGCAGACCGCAATCCGGCACAAGTCAATGCTACTAAAACTGCAAAGAGTAAAACTGGTTTCTTCATGTTTATTTTATATGATTCAATTATTAGACGACAATATTAAATAAAACCGTTGAGTTCCGGCTCCAAAATTAAGTGATTATCTTAAATATAATACAAGTATAACAAATTGGAGATATCACAAATGGATCTTTTATGGAGCCGGTTAGACTATTAAAACGGCTAAAGGATTAACGCGATTTTAAAAAAATAATACTAAATTTCTATTCAGTTAGTGCCCCAATTTGACTCTAATGGGCAACAAATAAAATTCCTCAATTTAACTCAATGATTAGACGTACGTCTGGCTATCTTTGCAGCCAATGAATTCAAAAATGAAACATTTCCGGGCATACCCCTGGGGTCTGCAATTGTTGCTTTTCGCTTCTATGTTTATTTTCATGTGGAGCTTATCCAGCATTTTGCTGATATCGTTATTACCCAAATTCTCCACCTTTTCATTAACACAAATAGAAAGTATTACAGAGCAAAGCCCGGCAAAGCTCATTAATACTGCGATAATTGTTCAAGGTGGATTAAGCCTGATTATCTTTTTAGTTTCATCATTGGTTTTTGCCTTCTTTACCCATCCCCGCCCTGCCGAATACCTTGGCCTTCGTAAACCCGGTAAGCCAGTTCAGTGGCTGCTCGTTATCGGCCTGATGCTTGGTGCTATACCAATACTGGAACTATTTGAAAGCCTGATCAGCCATATTAATTTCGGGCCCAAAGTAAAAGCCAACCAGGAGGCAAATGATCATTTGATGAGTGCATTTTTAACCATGCCTGACTTTGCTACATTTTTAAAAACATTTTTGATTATGGCCATTTTCCCTGCATTAGGTGAAGAACTGTTTTTCAGAGGGCTATTTTTAAGACTGGCAAAAAGGAAATTTGTAACCATGTATTTCCCCATTTTTTTTACATCGGTAATATTCGCCTATTTCCACTCAAATATCTATGGATTTATCTCTATCTTTCTGGCGGGTGTATTACTGTCATCCATATATTATCTCACCAGTTCGTTATGGTGCAGTATACTGGCCCACCTTGTGTTTAATGGCAGCCAGGTAGTACTATCTTACCTGGGTAAAAACAATGCAGCTGTTAAAGCATTTATGGATAATAATACTGTACCTGTTTACCTGATTTTAAGTGGCGCATTTCTTTTTTCTTTATCGCTGTTTCTTTTATGGAAAAATAAAACACCATTGCCAGACAACTGGACAGATGATTTTTCTTCTGATGAAAAGCCGGAAAGCAAATTTGATATTATGCAGGATAAAACTCAATATTAAATATCAATGCCACTCAACATACCCACATTTCTTACGCGTGCTGCAAGCTCTGTAGTATTTGTAGCCATTATGCTCATCGGGCTGTTATGGACAGAATGGGCATTCATTGGCCTCTTCGTCATGATCAGTTGCTTGTGTATGAATGAATATTTCAGGCTTATGACGAAAATTGATCCTGCATCTTACTGGCCTGGCTGGCTCAAAAACTCGATGGTGCTCATAAGTGTATTATTGATATGCCTTTTCTCATTAAAACCCAACCAGGTAACTGATGACCTGATATGGAATATTGGTCGCCTGCTTCCTGGTATACCTGCCATTATTTTACTTGTTTCTGTCCTTGGTAAAAAGTCCTCTTTTATGGCATGGCTGCAATCCTTGGGCGGGTTACTTTATATTACAGTGCCGGTTATCCTTCTTATTCAGATGAGGATGCAGGGTATTGTGCTGCCACTCGCAATGATAGTTATGATATGGAGCAACGATACAATGGCCTATCTTATGGGTTCTTTTTTCGGAAAGCATTCCTTATCTCCGGTTTCTCCTAAAAAGACCTGGGAAGGAACAATAGGTGGGGCGCTGATTACCATTGTGGCAGCCACCGTTTTCGGCTATTTCTCCAATATGTTTCGCCTGGCTGATTGGATAATTATTGCGCTGATAACAACCGTAGCCGGTACATTTGGCGACCTGCTGGAATCAAAACTGAAGCGTATGGCAGAGGTGAAAGACTCCGGCAACATCATGCCCGGCCATGGTGGTGCTCTTGATCGCTTTGACTCCCTGCTGATTGCTGCACCCTTTGTATTTTTGTATGTGAATTATTTTATGAGGTAACCCAGCCTTAATTTATAAAACTTACCTTTGCCATCCAACATTATAATTCAATGAAAATACACCGCGAAGGTTACCGCTATATTATTATTGCCACGATATTGTGGTTTGTTCTCGGCTGGACAGCCAATCATTTTATTCCCACATCTTATTTCTGGGTTACAGCACTGATAACATTTCTGCTATTCCTGGTATGGTTCTGGATAGTAGCATTTTTCAGAATGCCTTCAAGAAATTTTGTGCATGGTGAAGATAAAATCATTTCGCCATGTGATGGCAAAGTGGTGGTGATTGAAGAAACCTATGAGCCGGAGTATTTTAAGGCAAACCGTCTGCAGATTTCCATCTTCATGTCGCCGGTAAATGTGCATGTAAACCGCAACCCGGTAAGTGGCGTTATCAAATACATGAAGTATCATAAAGGCAAATACCTGGTGGCCTGGCACCCAAAATCATCAACTGAGAATGAACGAACAACCATTGTAATAGGCAATGATAAAGGTGACCTCTTAATGCGACAGATTGCCGGAGCATTGGCAAGACGTATCAAATTTTATGTGGAAGAAAACGACATTGTAAAGCAGAATGCAGAGTTTGGCTTTATCCGATTCGGTTCAAGGGTAGATGTGTTTTTACCAATTGGCACTAAGGTTAATGTGCAGATCGGAGATGTTGTGAAAGGGGGGGTTAATGTCTTGGCTCATTACGATTAATTCCGGAATAGTATTATTTATCCATTTATCTTTGCATAATAATAAAGACTTTTGGAGCATGGTAGCAAAATCAAAACCAGAAAAAAAAATTAAAGATGGTACTGATATACAGCTGCCATTAATTATTTTTGAAGAAGGTGGTGCAACTATTTGTTATTGTCCGGCACTTGATCTATCAGGATATGGTTATAGTGAAACAGAGGCTATGGAAAGCTACAACTATAACCTTTCCGAATATTTTGATCATACCATCAAAACGAATACACTTGCACACGATCTCAGGCGGCTTGGCTGGCTGTTTAATAACAACAAACATAAAAACCTGATTCCGCCACCGGTTACAAGCTTGCTGTCCAGCAACAGTAATTTCAAAAGGGTATTTGAGAAATTTAACTACAAAAAGTTAAGTTCTAAAGTGCATTTCCCTTCTATTTCCGGCTAGCCTGAATATTAAACACTTTTTAACCGCTCACTATCATGGCGATAAAGAATATTCCTCTGGCTGTTTTCAGAAAATATCTTTTGTCCAAAGGACTGATTATTATAAAGACTGAAGGAGGCCATGAAAAATGGTGGAAGCAAGGCATGATAAGACCAGTAATTTTACAGACCCATGTTGATCCTGTTCCTGAATTTATTATCAGAAACAATTTAACCTCAATAAAGTGCAGCAAAAAGGAATTGGAACAATGGTTAAATCCAGGTGTTAAACAATCTCAAAAATTAAAAAGTAAAGGCAAATAATCAATATCTTTGTACTCTAAAATCGAAAAAATGAAAAAACTCACATTATTATTAGTAGCTGCTGTGATGCTGACTGGTGGTGCATTTGCACAGGAAAAAGCATGCTGCAAAAAAAAGGGCGAACATTGCACCAAAAATTCGGCTTGCTGCAAAGACAAGAAAAACTGCAAGCACGAATGTTCTAAGGACAGCAAAGAGTCTAAAGACAGTAAAGAAACTAAAGCTGAGGCCCCAAAGAAAAGCTAGTGCTTAATTGCATTTTCATAAAAAAGCCGCTTAGAGCGGCTTTTTTATTTTTATACAGCTGCTGAAATGATTTCAGCTTGTATCTTCATCTATTCTTTCCGGGAAATAAATAATTTAATAACGGTTTCCAATAACGGCTATATAAGTTAATTTCACGCTTAATAATGAAACCAGCCTGTTGTAACTATAAAATTATCTGCTACCTGAGGTGTCTTGCCATCATGGTTTCAGGCCTTTTATGTTATAACAGCACCTTTGCCCAACGTTATCCGTTCCACAATCTCAGCGTAGATGATGGGCTTATACAGTCGCAGGCTACGTGCCTGGCACAAGATAAGATAGGTAATTTATGGATAGGCACTTTAGGTGGATTATCAAAGTATGACGGCAGGAATTTTTCGGGTTATACAATCCGGAACGGTCTACGCAATAACATGATCTGGTCGGTTACCGCAGATCCTGCCGGCAATATTTGGGTTGGGGGAAATTCTGAAATTGCAATGTTCAATGGTATGACATTTGTTCATTATCCAAAACCATTGAAGCAGTCAGCTCATAGTGTAAATAATACTCAGCAGATAATCATCTCGGGTGATACAACCTGGTGGAGAACATCGGGAGATTTATATTTCATTACCAGTGGTAAGCTCAATTATTTCGTCACTCCCGGACCAGCTGGTTTTGTTTCAACCATTTCTGCTGGATCAGATGGACTTTGGATAGCTAAGGAAGGTGCAATATACCATACTGCAAATAACAAGTGCGATACCATAAGATTCACTCTGGCAGAAGATCAGAAAGCGCCTTTAATAACACGGATATTCAAAGCGCATGATGGTGTGGTTTGGGTTACAACAAATGAAGGCTTATATAAACTCGAAAACGGCCACCTGATTTCCAAACCTATCTTCATCGAAGAATTAACCATCCCCCCGTCCATTACTTCAATCACAGAAGATAAGTCGGGGGTGATCTGGCTGAGTACTTCCAAAGGTGTAATCAGGGTAAATGGCAATTCGTACCAGTTGTTCAACAAACAGAACGGGCTCAGAGATAACAGCTTTCCTGATATCTTCACTGATACCGAAGGGAACGTATGGATGGCATCCGACGGGCAGGGGATTTTCAGGTACTCAGGCACTCAGTTTTCAGGGCTTGATGAAACAATAGGGCTGCCCAGTGCGCAGGTGACCGCCTTAACTACCAATAAAAGCGACTCATTGTTCATAGGCACCTACGATGCAGGCTTATACATTTTTAAAGACGGCAAGGTCGGTACTCTTTCTTTCCCGTCCAGCCCGGTACCATCTATTACCTCACTGTGCTATACTTCAGGCTCAAAACTATGGATCGGCACCAGGGGTCGAGGACTATGGTCTTATGATCATGAAATATTCAGGCAGTATGAGGCGCCCGACAGGGGTTTTCCTTCCAACTTTATTAACCGGGTTTATGAAGATCCTGACCAGCGGATCTGGATAGGATTTGCAAATGGCGCTATGATACTGGAGCATGATAGTTTTAAAACTGTGCCTGTAAAACCTGAAGCTGTTTTTTCATTCCTTTCAATTGGTAAAGACAGCGTGCTGATTGCATCTGAAAGCGGCCTTTCATTATTTACCGCCGGCAATGTCTCCGACTTCAAAACAAAAACCATAGCCGATAGCATTAAGGTGCAATGCTTCCTGCTCGCAGGCAGAAACCTTTGGATAGGAAGCAGCGATAATGGCATAGTACGCTATAATATGGATACGCACAAAGCTATTCTGATTAATAAAAATAATGGCCTTAAATCTGATTTTGTCTATAACATTATTACAGATAATGACGGCAGCATCTGGGCTGGTACAGGTTTTGGCATACACAGAATCAAAGTAAATGGAAATGAAACACCACAGATCACTTTTTATGGTAAGGCCCAGGGCGTTACAGGTATGGAAAGCAATATAAATGCTGTTCTTAAACTCGCCGATGGCAGTATATGGTTTGGCACCACAAATGGCGCGCTTCATTACCAGCCCCGCCATACAGTTGTCAATTCAGGCCCATCATCTATTGTACTGCAGTCGGTAAAGCTCACCGATGAAAGCGCCATTGACCGCAGTTATTTCGACAGCTCCGATAGCTGGTATGGTGTACCTTATAACCTGAGATTACCTGCAAAGAAGAACAATATAGCGTTCACCTTCCAGGCTATTTCGCTTAGCGGCGCGCAGCAGGTACAATACAGATACCGGATGGATGGACTGGAAGCCCCATGGTCGCAATGGTCATCTACCAATTCTGTAAGCTACTCGGCGCTGCCTCCGGGCAAATATGTATTTCATGTGCAATGCCAGGGCGCAGAATCGCAAAACAATCCCGAACTGGTCTATGCCTTTGAGATTATCACTCCTATCCAGAAAACCATGTGGTTTCGTTTTGCAGTACTCGCGGCTTGTATCTTAATCGGCATATTGCTGCAGTATATTGCTACCAGCCGCAAACAGCGCAGGGCACGGCTTATGGCAAAACTCCGTTCGGAAGAACAGGCGAAAATAAGGCTCCGCACAGCAGAAGATTTTCATGATGAAATAGGCAACAAACTGACCCGAATTAATGTACTGACCAGTGTGCTGAAAAATAAAATAGTGCTGAACCCCGATACAGAGCGGATACTGCATCAGATAGAAGACAATACAGGCCAGCTTTACAGCGGCACACGGGATATACTCTGGTCTCTGAAACCAACTAACGACAGCCTCTATGAAATACTCTACAGGATTCGTGATTTTGGTACCGACCTATTCCAGGATACCGATATTGAGTTCACCTTTACCGGCAAGGACGATAAATGGGGCAATTACAAGATGCCTATGGATATGAGCCGCAACCTGATCATGATATTTAAAGAGGCGCTCAATAATTGTCTTAAATATTCAGCCGCAAAGAAGGTATGGCTTGAGGTATCATACAAAAGCAAGGGCGTACTGCAAATGGTGCTAAGGGACGATGGCAAAGGCTTCGACATGCATACAGCAGATAAAGGCAATGGCATCAATAATATGCATGTGCGTGCCTCCAGGCTCAAAGGCAAGCTGTACATAGATTCCCGGTTTGGCAAGGGAACTATAATTAATCTTACTTTCAGACTGCCAAAGTAACCTATGAAAACCCAAGCAAACCCATGCCCCCTAAAGGGGAACCATCTATCGGGCATTTGTAAGATATTCTTCTGGTAAACTTCTTTGAGTAAAATTGTTTTTTCGGAAAACTACAGGAAGACGGCAGCAAAATTGCTTATCCCTTTTTCAGCAATTCCCATTCCTCCCTGGAAATCCGGTACAGATGATAATAGTTTCCTCTGAATTCAGTATTGGTATCAACCAGCTTCATGCCATTACGCAACGCTACATTTTGAGAGGGCACATTTTGCGGATCAATTATAGAGCAGATGGAATCGGCAAATTTGTTTTCAAAACAATAATCCCTGAACAACCGGGCGGCCTCACTGGCATAGCCTTTACCCCAGAACCGGCGGAGGAGATGATACCCTATTTCTATGACAGGCTCACCATTCAGTTCCTGCAGAAACAAGCCGCACTTGCCTATGAATTCCCCGGTATCTTTAAGGATAAGGGCCTGTGCGCCCAATCTGTTTTCAGCATACCTTTTCATAGTTACCTCAAAAAGAAATTGCGACATTTCTTCCGGGGTTTTATCGGGTACGGCAGTGAAGCGGGTAGCTACAGGATCACTGCAATATTCCACCCATGCAGGGGCATCTGCCATTGTCAGGAAGCGGGTGATGAGGCGGTCAGATTCAAGGTGATCTTTATATTGCATAATCAATATTAATAAAAAACTTTGGCGGGGAAACGTTGTCTTAATTATATTTATTTTTGACCTAAATTTACTTCATGAAATTCGCTGACCTTGATCTGAATGGATCTTACACCTACGCAGATTATTTTTCCTGGAAATTTGATGAGCGTATAGAATTACTAAAAGGGAAGATATTCAAAATGAGCCCTGCTCCAAACAGGGTGCATCAGAAACTGGCGGGGTTTATCTATACACGTCTAAGCAATTTTCTTGATAACAAATCATGTGAGGTATATGTAGCGCCATTTGATGTGCGGATTCCCCGAAAATCAAAAAACGACAAGGAGATTATAACTGTCATTCAGCCAGATGTATGTGTGGTATGTGATCTGGAAAAACTGGATAGTAAAGGATGCCTTGGCGCTCCTGATATTGTAGTGGAGGTACTTAGCCCCGGCAACAATGCCAAAGAGCTAAAAAACAAGTATGCCATCTATGAGGAAGCGGGTGTAAAAGAATATTGGGTGGTGAGCCCACAGAATCAGTGGTTGCGAATCTATACATTGGTAGATGGAAAATTTCATGAATCACCCTACTATGTTGCAGGAGATGTAGCCAATTCAGCTGTCCTTTCTGGTTTTTCATTGGATATAAATGCTCTGTTCAAGGGCATTCCAGTTGACGAATAGCGTTATTTATCGTTGCATCCTGGCTTTGAATTCCGGTTTCAGCATGTTGCCAAGCTGGTTATAAGAAATACGATAGTACGATTCCCCGTCAACGTAAGAGGCTATCTGATAGGAGTTGTAATGAAAGGTAATCCCGGTTTCCGAAATGATGAAGTTATCCAGAATCGGAATGGTATCCACCAGAAGCCTGCTGCTGAGTGAATCTCCGGGTTTGATATCGAAATGCTTCCTGACCAGTACCTCAATCATAGATCGCAACCTGGGTGTATCTATATTCAATATATCGCCCAAGTGCAAGACTTTCTTAGCTGTTACATCTATACACACATACCTGTTCCAGCTATTAGGATGCGCTCCTCCGGTATAATCGTAACGGGCAAACCCGAAAACCACTATACCCCTGTCATTATACTCCAATGTGCCATCCATTGTTTCTTCCCAGTTATTCGATTCTCCTTCCCAGCTGCTTTTGTCTTTAAAAACCTCCGTTTCCCGGTTGGTATACTCCTTGAAATCTGCTTTGTTGGTGGCTTTTATAAAGCCCTGCAGGTCTTTAGCCCCCAGTGTGTCTCCACCCAATTGGTGCAATAAAGAAGTAACAATAAACCGGGCATCATCTTTATTCACTCTGGCAGAAGGATTCAACAGATTGAATACTGATGTCATCATGTATTCTTCCTTAGGACCTTTAAATGAAACAGAGTCTTCCTGACTAATCACATCAAAAGCATAAGAGCCTGGCCCATAATTTTCTTTGAGCTGGATTGGGGATGTTTTATTGCCATCTGCGTTTTTCCAGGTACCGGTAATAACTGAATCATTTATTTGCACAATCCATGCCGCGTGTTTTGTTTGTTCATCATCCCCATCCTCCGGCGAATACTCGGTCAACTTTATTTCATTTCCGGTAATATGCTCCAGTGCAAGGTCGAGCAGGTCGCTTTTATTGCGGTAATAATAATTGCCACTCACAGTGACTATACCATTCTTAGCTGTTCTATCTCCATCAAAGAAAAGATTGGCTACTACCGGCATGCCGGCAACCGTTCCGGTATAGCGCTTATACCAGCGGTCTTTAGGCGCTGATTCATCGCTACTACTGTTCTTACAGGCTGCAAACAGTAAGGGCAGCAATAAGAAAATGATATATTTTTTAGGCATAGTTCCTTTTTTATAGATTTGGGCTATTTCATTTTCATCCGTTTTTTGAACTCTGGCGTGAGCATATCCATAAGCCGGGTAAAGGGAATGAAAAGCTGTATCTCGCCATCGGCGAAACAAGCTATTTCGTAAGGTACGTAATTGAATGTTATGCCTGTATGGGTAAAAAAACAGTTATTGGTAATTGGTATGGTATCAACCATCAAACTGATACTGAGGTCTGAATCTCCGGAAACCTGAAATTCCCTGTGCGCTGCCTCATCGAGAAGCGACATTAGTTTCAGAGTGTCTATATGCATCATATCATTCATGCCCCAAACTTTCTTCAACTGCATATCTACGTTGAGATAGCTGCTGCCATAGTTGCCATGCGCGCCACCCATGTATTGATAAGTAAAGAACTCTAAAACCACGAACCCATTCTGATTATAGTCGGCCCATATTTTATCATTGCTTTCTTGGCTAAACATATAAGCTGCGCTCTCATCTATAGGCCCTCCAGTGTCAATATTTGCTTTAAATTCAGCAAATGATTTCTGGATATTTGCAGTGGCCAGGTTATTGATACTACCGGATATATCTTTAGCGCCTAGTTTCTGCTTTATAACAGACAATAAATAATCAGCATCGGGCTTATTAACCTGCGGGCTTGGTTCCGGCCACATATAAGATAGATTATTAGTTACTACTGCTTTGCCATGCTTTATTTTCTGCGAATCACTACGGCTAAATACATCCAAACGCAACGCACCGCCGCTATAATCTTCAGTAAGCTCTATAGGGTAAGTTTTCGACCCATCCTTACTGATCCATTTACCAACTAATTTGTCACCAGATAATGTTACCTGCCAGTGTGGATTATTCTCGAAGTCCTTAGTGCCTGAACGTTCGGTTGGATTAGATTCATAAAGAAAAAGGTTACTACCCCGGCACGAGTCGTCCTTACCATTCAACTCCATCAAAATACCTTTAGAATTGTAGTTGAAAGTTCCCCTGAATTCATTTCTGGCTAACTGATACAGGTTTACTATTACCCCCTGCCCTACTACAGTGCCGGTATAGCGTTTGTACCATGGCTTTACTGCAGCGGTATCCAGCCGTGTGGAATCGGCAGCGGTAGTTGTATTGCCGCTTTTAACGTTGTTGCTGTTACCATTGTTGCAGGAAATAAACCAAACAGGAAAGAAGATCAATAAGTACAGGATGCGAGGCATAGACTGGATTTGGGTGTAAAGATATTATATCGGGATTTATACTGAAATTATGTTTCTTTAGGTTGAATTTGCAAATCAGATTGCCCATATTAAAATTTTCAAAAAAATCACTATCCGCCATTTTTGTTTACCTTAATTTCATTATTTTTGTTTTAAATCAACATATATGGTAACTGAGATAGCCAGAAATTATAAAACATTGCTTGGATTACTTCCGGAACTGATAGAAGTGAGCGGATACAGAAACGATTATCTGAGCAGAAAGATGGGTATAAGCCCTGCAACATTTTCGGCTAAAAAGCAACGGGGCAACTGGAGCGCCGATGATGTTGTGCATCTGATGTCGATCATTGAAAATGAAGATGTAGAAGACTACCTGATGCTGCAAATGATGCGCGCTGCCAAGGATGAAGAAACAATAACCGCAGGTCAGTTCAGAAAAGAAATTGAAAAATGGAAGTGATCATCACCAGGTCTTTTCTGAAAGATTTACGATCGAAACCCAAAGCTGTTATTCGTGCCGTTGACGAATTGATAACGCAGCTTGAAGCCGCAGCAAGCCTTGAAAAATCGGGGATTGATTATAAAAAAATGGAGGGGCAAAAATCCGGAGAAAATTACTTTAGGATCAGATTAGGAACGTGGCGTATAGGTATTGAATACCTGCACCCGAAGATCATTGTGATCCGCATATTGGCCAGGGGTGAAGTTTATAAACATTTTCCGCCGGAATAATGATTTAGCAATATATCTAAACCGTTTCTAAAATATAGTTCCCATCAATTCCCAATTTTTCATGTATCCCCTTGCAGGAAAGGTACATCGGGTTCACGTTTTTTATTTATTATCTGGGAGATTTTGCTTGCTGGCATTTTTAGAATATCTGCTTATAAACAAAATGCCATGCTTTATGAACCATATAAACCGCCGATTAAGTTTTCACCCAGTTTGCTGAAGGATCACGGAAATCTGATAAAAGCCTGTATACTAAAACACAGTTGTTTTTATCGTCGATTGAATAATGAATTGCATATGGGAATTTGGGAATCCTTGCAAATCGTATTTGATCATAACGGACCGATCTGGAGTGTGGATTCTTCCTTATTAGTTTTAATTGCCTGTTGGTTGCTAACTTGAATTTTGCACATGTAACTTTTGATATTTCATCATACCAGGCAATCGCAGAACCCAGATCAATTACAAACTTTGGGTGAAACCTGAGTTTAAAAGCAGCCATCAATTTTATTTTAGCATCTTAAACACAACCTCTTCCTCAATCAAAATAGAAGGGTTCTCCTCTGCTTCTTTTACCGATTTGCGAACTTCTTCCATATGCCATTCTGGAATTAAATCCTTAGAAGGCTTTAATGAAGCTAAAGTCTTTTTAGTAGCAGCATCTGGTTCATTTAAAATCTGGGCAAAGGGTAAGGTTTCAATCAACTCCACAAACTTTTGCGCTTGCCTGGTTTTAGTATCAATTGTTATGTAGGTCATGACGGTTGGCTTAAAGAACAAAGTTAATTAAAAAGCAGATTTATCAGATAATTCTTTCCCATTCGTTCCGGCTTTCGATAATAGACTGTTGTAATTTTTCCCCTTCTTCAAGACTTAATTTACCGATATAATCAGATGGTTTTTTCTTAGGCCCAACTGCCGCAATGGTATTCCTCATTTCATCATCGGTATAAAAAAGCACATGCACCTGCTTACCTACATAATTGTCCGGAAGCAGAACACTTAGGTCCAGATTCGTCTTTTGCGGAGTTACAATTGTTTGCACCATGAGACAAAATTAAGCAATATTTTTTATACCTTTATTTCACTCAAAACAACACCATGCATCAAGATACCCAACCTCAAATTTTCCTCTCATACTGGTTGGATAATAAAGGTTTGTCACCTTTTGCTTCGCCTCCGGCGACTGAAGAGCTGTTACCCGCATCTGGTTCAATTCTTGCCGTAGCGCATTCTGTCATCGGCAGATAGTATTTTTACCAAATCTTAAAATAGTAGGTTATATTAACTTTAACCAAAAAGACACATTGGAATCTGAAAGAACCTATTACGAAAATGCCCTGCGGGAAAACCCACTTAATGCTGTGGCTCATAATAACCTTGCCTACATCTTGCATTACCACTTTTGCGAGTATGCGCTGGCCAGAGTTCACTATGAAAGGGCAATTGCGATAGCGCCAAAGAATGCGATCACATTTTCCAATCTCGCTGACCTTTTATGCGAACGATTTGCCGAGTATGATTTGGCAAAACGCATGTATGAACAGGCGTTGTCTATCGAACCAGCAAATGGATCTTTCCACAACAGACTTGGGTTGCTCCTGAAAAACCATTTTGGCGATTATACTACAGCAAAGCATCACTACGAATATGCAATCGCTGCTGACCCATCTGAAACCGACTACCGTTTTAACCTCGGCATGCTTCTGGAAATACATTTTGATGACTATGCCGGTGCAAGACAACAATTTGAACAGATAGTGCTCACAGACCCTACCGATATGCAAGCCCTTCGCCACCTTGGCAGTATATTGAGTGAATATTTTTCAGAACAGGAAGCAGCAGAAAACTGTTGGGGCAAAGTAATGAGGATGGTCGATCCCGGCTTTGAATTGGATAATCAAGAACTGGAAGCTCGTATTCTTGCATACCGCTCAACTCGCAATATTGGCATCTAGAACAATCATTGGTTTCTGTTTTTATTCCACTTTACCAAAACCATCCTCCAGGATGTAACAAGTGCAATGCTCTTTATGTGAGCTTACTTGTTTTTCACTACAAGTTACATATAAAAAGCCACCGGTTTCCCGATGGCTTTAACTCTTATCAACTTATCTCTTATCTCCTAACTACACCCAGTAGTCGTCCCGCAATTCGGGCACATATAGCAGGTGCCGTTGCGCATGGTTATGTTTCCGCAGTTGCGGCAGGCAGGGGCATCGGCACTGGTGCCCATGAGCTTTTTGAGTTCCAGGGCGCTGGCTGCTGTGGCGCCTACCGGGGTGGGCGCTATGCTGGTTACCTTGGGCTTGGCTGCCGGCTGCGACTGAGGGGCTGTTACGCGCACCTGACTCAGTTCGTGCTGCAGGGCGTCAATTTCCTGCTGGTGTGTGCGGCGGGTTGGGTCGGGCACATGCACCAGATCGTCACGGTCGAGGTATTCGTATGCCAACAGGCGGAAGATGTAATCGAGCACTGATGTGGCATTCTTGATATTCGGATGCTCTACCAGGCCCGATGGCTCAAAGCGGCTGAAGGCAAACTTATCGACATACTCCTCGAGCGGCACACCATACTGCAGACCTACAGAGATAGCTATTGCAAAGCTGTTGAGCAGGCTTCTCATAGTAGCGCCTTCCTTGGCCATATCTATGAATATCTCTCCCAGTGTACCATCGCCATACTCGCCTGTGCGCAGGAAGATTGCCTGGCCACCTACCTTGCCCTTGATGGTATAACCACGGCGCTTGGCGGGCAGCTGCTTGCGCTCTACTATGCGGCTCAGCTCACGCTTCAGTTGTGTATCGGGACTGGCCTGTACGCGGCGGTTCATTTCTTCCAGCAGTTCGCCTACAGTGAGCTGGCTCATATCAATGATCTGGCTCACTTCCGGTACTTCGGCAACTGCTTCTTCCTTGGTTTCTTTCTTTTCCTTCTTATCGCTCTTGTTGCTCAGCGGCTGGCTCAGCTTGCTGCCATCGCGGTACAGTGCGCAGGCTTTAAGGCCCAGCTGCCAGCTCAGGTAGTAGCAATCCTTTATTTCTTCTTTATTGGCTTCGTTTGGCAGGTTGATGGTCTTGCTGATAGCGCCGCTGATGAATGGCTGTACCGCCGCCATCATGCGTATGTGGCCATGTGCATGGATAAAACGCTCACCCTTCTTGCCGCATTTGTTGGCGCAATCGAATACTGTAAGATGCTCAGCTTTCAGATGTGGCGCACCTTCAACTGTCATAGTACCGCAGGCATAGTCGTTGGCAGCATCTATCTCATCATCAGAGAAGCCCAATGATTCGAGCAGGTTAAAGTCGGGAGCGAAATACTGCTCCGGTGTATAGCCGAGGCGCTTGAGGCACTCCTCGCCCAGATTGTAAACATTGAATACAAACCCTATCTCGAAAGCGCTCTCAACAGATGTATCGAGTTTCTTCAGTTCATCGGCAATGAATCCTTTCTCACTCAGGCTCTGGTGATTGATGTAAGGCGCTCCACTGAAGGTGCCATGGCCTTTGGCATACTTCACAATAGCATCCTGCTGGGCAGGGGTATAGCCCAGCTTCTTGAGGGCTGCAGGTATACTCTGGTTGATGATTTTGAAATAACCACCACCACTAAGCTTCTTGAACTTAACGAGGGCAAAATCGGGTTCTACACCAGTAGTATCGCAATCCATTACCAGGCCTATGGTGCCGGTAGGAGCAATTACTGTGGCCTGTGCATTGCGGTAGCCATATTGCTCTCCCATCTGCACGGCATCGTCCCATGCGCGGGTAGCTGCTTTAAGCAGGTAATCGGGGCAGTATTTTGCATTTATGCCCAAAGGTTTAATTTCCAATCCTTCATACGCATCTGTGGCATCGTAAGCCGCAGCGCGGTGATTGCGCATTACACGCAACATGTGTTCTTTATTTTCCTGATAGCGTGGGAAAGTGCCGAGCGAAGCAGCCATCTCGGCCGATGTTTTATATGCTACCCCATTCATTATAGCAGTAATAGAACCGGCTATAGCCCTCGATTCTTCACTGTCGTAAGCTATACCGCTCACCATCAGCATAGAGCCAAGGTTGGCATAGCCAAGCCCAAGTGTGCGGTAGTCGTAGCTCAGTTGTGCAACCTCGGGTGAAGGAAACTGCGCCATCAACACTGATATCTCCAGTACAACCGTCCACAGGCGGGTCATGTATTCAAAACCTTCTACATCAAACCTGCTGGTCTCTTCATCAAAGAAGCGGCGCAGATTGAGCGAAGCAAGGTTACATGCTGTATTGTCGAGGAACATATACTCAGAGCATGGGTTGGATGCATTGATCCTGCCACCTTCAGGGCATGTGTGCCATTCGTTGATCGTTGTATCGTATTGTGTACCCGGGTCAGCACAGCGCCAAGCCGAGTATGCTATTTTCTCCCACAGTTCTTTGGCAGGTATGGTCTTCATTACCTTGCCTGTGCTTCGGGCGGTCATTTTCCAGTCTTCATTATTATCGAGTGCATGGAAGAATGAATTAGGAACACGAACGGAGTTATTGGAGTTTTGTCCGCTTACAGTTTTATAAGCTTCGCCTTCGTAATCGGAAGGATAACCAGCTGCAATCAGTGCGCCTACTTTCTTTTCTTCTTCTACCTTCCAGTCAATGAATTTTTCTATTTCGGGATGATCCAGATCAAGGCAAACCATTTTGGCAGCGCGGCGGGTAGTGCCACCGCTCTTGATGGCACCAGCAGCGCGGTCGCCAATGAGCAGGAAGCTCATCAGTCCGCTCGATGTTCCGCCACCACTCAGCTTTTCGCCTTCTGCACGCACCTTCGAATAGTTGGTACCTACACCGGAACCGTATTTGAATATACGCGCCTCACGCACCCAGAGGTCCATGATGCCGCCTTCGTTTACCAGGTCATCACTCACACTGAGTATAAAGCAGGCATGAGGCTGCGGGCGCTCGTAGGCGTTCTTGGAACGTTCCAGATTGCCGGTAACCGGATCAACATAGAAGTGTCCCTGTGGCTTGCCCTCAATACCATAACTGCTGTGCAGTCCGGTATTGAACCACTGTGGGGAATTGGGCGCGCAGCTCTGCATCATGATGCTGTAAACCAGCTCATCGTAGAAAACCTGTGCGTCTTTCTTTGAAGCGAAATAGCCATGGCCTTCGCCCCAGGTGCGCCAGCAGTGCGCCAAGCGGTGAGCTACCTGCTTTATAGATGTTTCGCGGCCAATACTACCATCGGGCTGAGGTACTCCGGCTTTGCGGAAATACTTCTGTGCCAGGATATCGGTAGCTATCTGCGACCATTGTTTAGGCACTTCCACATTGGTCATCTCGAACACCTTTTCCCCGTTGGGATTGCGGATCACGGAAGTACGGTAATCGTACTCGAACATGTCGTATGGGCTTACATCCTCGCGGGTATAATGGCGGTCGAAGGAAAGGCCCTTTTTAGTAGTAGCGGTCATCTATAAAAACAGTTTTATCAGGTTATTATTTTGGAACAGGTTTTGCGACGGGGGACAGCTAAATTAGAAAAACATCCCCCCACAGAAAACAAAAGAAACTCACAATCGGTGGATAACTGATAGGAATCAAGCGGGCAAATAAGGGTGTTTTTAATTTTAATATGTTGGGCGAAATACCTCCAGTATTTCAAAATAAAGTTCGTATATTTTAGGCAGAGCGGGGAGAAAAGAATGGTTTAATATGATTGGCAGATGCGACGCTGCATTCTCAATTTCACGTAAAAATTTCCTCCTGGAGGCAATGTTAAAAATTATAATAAACAAATCTGTTTACATATTTTTGATTATTTTTGAGGTGTGAAAAATGAACTATCCATATTAAAAGGGCTGCATCCCGGTATAATACTGGAGCATGAGCTTAAAAAAAGAAATTTGTCGAAAGGGCGTTTTGCCATCTCTATTAATGAGTTTCCACAAACCCTCAGCGCTGTAATTATGGGCAAAAGAAGTATGAATACAAAGCTTGCTCTAAGCATAGAACATGCCCTTGGAATAGAGGAGGGCTTCTTTATGACCTTGCAGGTATTTTATGACATCAAAGAGGAAAAACAAAGGCAGGAGCAAGTGGCCCAACCGGATCTTTCAATATTGAGGCCCATACTATTCTGGGATACTAAAATTGAAAAAATAAACTGGCAAAATCATAAAAAAGCAGTGATCAGGCGGGTTTTTGAGAGAGGCAATTTACAGGAAAAACAGGAGATCACCCGTTTCTATGGTAAGGAAACAATAGAGCAGGTATTGAATAACCAACGTCTCACAATTCAAGCATGAATAGCAAATTATACTGGAATACCGTATCTCCATTGCTAAGAACCATCCTTGAGCAATTAATGACCTGCGAGTTGTTCGGGCAATTCAGGCTGGTAGGTGGCACATCGCTAAGTTTGCAGCTAGGCCATCGCAGATCAGAAGATATAGATTTGTTTACAGATGCCGTATATGGGACTATTGATTTTAATGCGATTGAAATTTATTTAAGAACTACATTTCCATATGTTTCTGAAATAACATGCGGCCCGATTGGTGTGGGAATGCCCTGTTTTATCGGAACTAACGAAAAAGAATGTATCAAGCTTGACCTCTTTTATACAGATCAGTTTATTCAGCCCTCGTTGACAATTGAAAGTGTGCGCATGGCTACCATTGAGGAAATTATTGCGATGAAAATTGATGTTGTTCAGCGTGGAGGCCGCAAAAAAGATTTTTGGGATATACATGAACTTATGGACAATTATTTACCATCGCAAATGATAGCACTGCATCAGCAGCGTTATCCCTATGGTCATGATGCAGACCTCATCAGGAAAAAATTTACTGACTTCTCCAATGCAGATGATGAATACGACCCGGATTGCATGAGTTGTAAATATTGGGAACTTATTAAACTGGAAATATTAAGGGCAATGCAAGGTTGCTAAGTGAAATCCGGATTATTTATTACTCGTGTTTCAGCCTTTGCAACATATATTGAGTTCAGATTTGCATACACTGATTTTACCAGATGAACCAGGAATAGGAATTAATAAAGCAAAATACCATTAATAAAAAAATCCCCGCTATTACGGGGATTTTTTTATTATAATTCTGTTCTGTTTATTTCATAATTACCAGCTTCTGAGTCTGTGTAATGCCACTGCCTGTGCAGCTTACAAAGTAGGTACCTGGAGCCAGCTTTGTAACATCAACAGGGATATTCTGACTACCAGCCTGTAACGAAACTGTTTTAGTAATCATTGTTTTACCTGTAACATCATTCACCTGGATAGTTGCATTACCAGCAGCAATACTATTGCTTACTGCAGTAAATGAATTCTCAGCAGGGTTAGGATAAACAGTGAATGAGCCGGTTGATGCAGTGATATTCTTCACACCAACCCTTGGATCCTGTGTACCAATCGTATTTATTGTAGAATTGGTAACAACAGGTGCGTTATAGTCGAAGTAGATAGATGCATGGTTCTTGATGTGCGTACCAACAGCCAATTCCGGATTCAGATGTATGGTGTAGGTAAACATTCCATTACTACGCAGGTCATCGGTTGACTGTGCGGGTAAATTTATATTATTAAAGATGAATTTAACAACATGTTTTGTACCCATCTGGGTCATAATAACCTGGCATTTACCTGATTCAAATACAGGGCGGAGGGTGGTCCAGTTAAGGTTATCGTCAAGCGTATCAATAACAGTAATGTTCTCAGCCATGTATGTACCTGTGTTCTGGAAATGAACCATGTATTCAAGTACTGAGTCAGTATAAGAAATAATACCGGTAGGCCCTACTCCCTGAGGGCTAACCTGCTTGAAGTTAGGGTCAAATGATTCAACAGTGGTATCCATAAAATACCTTACATTATTCCAAGGGGAATAATCACTGAGCCAATTGCTAGTCATATTGGCATAGGATACTGTATCTTTAAATACAACTGTGGTATTCATAGGAATATTGGTAGGTACACTGTAATTCATAAACAGTTGCTGATTGTGACCAGGTAGTAGTGTAGGGAATGTTCCGCCGGGAACACTGTACCAATAAGGAGACCCGGAAAATAAAGTTCCTGGAACAAATGAAGGAGAGAGTAATTGTCCGTCTGTTTTATAACCAACCACGATTGAATCTTCCGGCACAGTACCGTCATTGCTGATAATAGTTGTCTGTGTATAGGTATGACCAATCCATGGATGATAATTATTGTAACTCCAGGTGCTGATATGCATATCATGTATGGTATCGAGGCTGTTGGCAAAATCCACATGAAGCACACATCCTGAACCAGCAGTTGAAGTAACTGAAATGTCATTTGACTGACAAGATGCTAACGGATAGAAATGAAGCACAGTTTCAGAGACTGTATAAGTACCAGAAGGAATTTTATACGAATAATTTCCGGCTACATCGGTATAGGTATAACCACCGTGGCTTGCACCAGCTATATGAATCTGAATATTGGGGATACCAGGCTCGCCTGCATCCTGAACGCAGTTATTATTGTAATCTTCAAATACCGTCCCCTGAATGGTACAATAACAGTTTGTAGCAGAATGATCATAATCAACATAAGTATAGTATTCAGGAGTTACGCAACCAGCAGCATCTGAAGCGGAGAACCAGTATGGTCCGGCTGGCAATCCTGTAATGGTCGGAGTAGTGCCACCACTGGTCCAGAAATAGGAGTAAGGAGGAGTACCTCCCCAAACAGTTGCGGCATCAATACCATCGTTATTGAAAATACAAGTAGCTGGAGTAGTAACAAGGCCCGCAACCAAAGGAGACTCCATAGGCAGCACAGGTTCTTTATTAACCACACAGCCCATGTTATCCGTAATTTTCAAACCATAGCTTCCTGCACGTTTTGCAGTTATTCCGGCAGTAATATCACCGGTACTCCACAAGTAATGGTATGGTGCAACACCTCCAACAGGGAAAGCAGTCATGCTTCCATTGGCAAGTGTACATAATCCTGGTATTGCAGTAAAGCTTACACTTATCACATCAATAGGTGGAATATAAACTGTGCCATTTTGTTTACAACCCATAGCGTCGGTTACATTAAAACCATAAGTACCATAAGTAAGCGCCGTGGCTGTAATACTTGTCTGCACAGGATATGTTACCCATTGAATAGTATATGGAGTTGTACCACCAGCCAAATAAAGTGTAGCAGAACCAGTTGGAGCTGTACATAAACTTGGTGTTGTAGAATAGGTAGCCGTAATAGGTGTTGAGTTAATGACATTGCCGCTTCCAGTACCTATACAGCCGTTGGCATCTGTGGCAGTAACACCATAAAAGCCTCCCGGTAATCCAGTTTGCGATTGAGTAGTAGCTCCATTACTCCAGACATAAGTATATGGGCTCACCCCTCCGGAACCAAATGCTATTACAGCTCCATCATGGGCAATACATGTAGCCGGAGTAGAAGTAACCGGCACATCAATGAAAACTGATTGAGAAATATAGAAACCAGTAGTATTCCTGCAACCATCGGCATCCGTAATTGTAACATTGTAGTAGCCCATACTAAGCCCGCTGATTGCATTTGTTGTAGCTCCGGTACTCCACAGATAAGTATAAGGAGGAACACCACCTACACCTATGCCGCCCGGCATTGCAAATGCAGTACCATTGGTGCAACTTGCAACGGTTGTAGAAATGCTGTCGTAAAAAGGAGCGCTATCAGTATCAATAATATTATCAGGGAATACTGTAGAACCGAATACGCAGCCAGCAGCATCTGTTATAGTAACACCATAATGTCCTCCTGGCAACGCAATGGGATTGGATGAGCCCACAAAAGCCATACTTGCCTTATTATACCAATAAAATGTGTATGGAGGAGTACCACCGGAATCAACTGTAACCAGATTTGTGTCCATAGCAGGGCAAACACCTATGGTTGAACTTGTAGAATAAAGAAATGGGGCATCTCCTGAATAATAGCCGACAGCATGTATAGTGGTATCTGCACCAAAAGCATCCAGGTAAATCGGACCACCTGAATAACCCGTAAGAATATCACTCAAACCCGACACTCCTGTATGTATAATTGTAGTACCACTGGTACCAAAAGTAGTCCAGTTTACTGTCAGGGGTGGTGTTAACCCGGTAAGGCCGACAGTGAGAATACCATCATTATGACATGGGTGAGTGATAATTGAAAAGGTAGCTGTCTGAGCCAATGATTGGAATGAGATAGCTAAAAACAACAAAATCGGGAAAAGTTTCTTCATACCGGTCGTTTTAATAATTAATTCTGATGTGCTTTTTGTAAAAATGTTCATGCGTTTTCGAAAAATAACTGCTGATATTGAATAGATTTTCACCTATTCAAGCAGCAAAGTCATTCAATCGGTAAATATAGGCAAAAATCAATACTGTTAATTAGTTTTTCCTTAAGAATGTGCTGCAACAATCATGCCACAAAATTCTGGAATATACCTGTGGATTTTTTTACAGACTGGGAAAGTTGAAAAATCTACTTATTACTTTAATAAAGGGTTAATAATGAAGATAAAAATATTAACTTTATCGATCGGTTAAAGCCAATTTATCTGGCACATAATTTGTAGTATAATTTCTATACAAACAGCAAATGCCATGACCCTTAGCGAAACCTGGTTTATGGAGGGCTACATAGATTTTGAACTGCAGCAATACCGCCTCCTCGCCTATCTGAAAGAAGTAAAGCAATGCTTTAACGAAACCAAACTATATCCGCAGCTTGCTGATATAGTGCATCATTACAACAATCTGAATGAGTTCAGGAACAACAAACGTTTTCTGCAGGACCAGTTTCCACACAAACTGAGTATGATAAATACTCAAAAGCTGGAACTTGTGTATGAACGTATGCTTGCCGACAATGAACTGATGCAGGAGCTGGAGCAAATAACCATCTTTGCCCTGGAGGAAATGAAGGGAACCATTAGTGAAGGGGCAGAAATTTATGATTTTGTGGAAAAACAATTGCAGATAGAACCTGTAGGTATTGTACCACTTTATAAAAACGAAGGTTATGTATTTATAAGGTACGGCAACTTCAGGGAAGTAAGAATATACAGCTACAGCATCACTCTTTTTGAACTAAGGATGCCCGGTATAAAGGATTAAGGATGGATTATATTGATAGCCGGGAGAAAACCCTTGCCAATACTTATGAACAGATCAAAACAGATATTATCCGAAGTATCCGCACACTTCCAAACCCGGCTGTTTACAAAGTCGAGTTCCCGATAGCAGTGCCTTATCAGGAAACTCTGCTACCAGTTGCCAAACGGGTATTGGCAAGACAAATAGAGAGAATCTGATCTGGCCAGTAAAGAAATGATCCAAATGTTAACCAGCTATTCCTTGGTAATTTTCACATAGCCGGTCTGTTTACCAGAAATGACAATACCCACATAAGTACCTGCAGGCAGTTCAGAAATGTTGATGAGCTTTTCATTACTGAAAGTGGCAACCCTCCTTGAGTGAATATCATACAAACCCACTTCAAAATTTTTCCAACTATCTGGAATCTCCAGGGAAACAATCCCATTGGTTACCGGATTAGGCACAACCTTTATCTCCATTACTGCAGGCGCAACCTCAGCTACCCCACTCACCCTTGTTGTGTCGCGGTAAACGTCCCTGTACCTGATACTGGTAATAGTTTCGCCAGTGCCTCCAAAACCCACATTGCTGGTTACCCATAAAGCTGGGTAATGATCGCCATTCACCATCCATTTGTATTCTACACTGTTGCGGGGAAATCCGATTGAAGGGAAGGCGCTAATGCTCAATGAATCAATCTCATGTATCACAGACCTGACCCTTATGCAATTTACCGGAGTAGTATAATAGGGCGTTGTTATAGTACCCCAACCATCTACTCTTGATCTGCGGTTACCTACCTGCTTGATACCACCCAAACCTGGTAATGCAATATTGAGTTTATAATTGGCACTGTCTTCATTGCCATAAGCTAAAGGGAAGAAATACCAGACATCAGGGTTAGTATAATTAATTGGTGTAGGCAGTCCGGAAATTACGGCTGCAAAAGCTTGTGCCTGAAACCGTGACGGTGAAGTCTTATTCTCAAAAAAAGTATATACCTGCTGAATAGAAACAGGAAGTAAACCACCAGGAATAGGGAAACTATCAGCCACTTTATACCCAACAGCAGTGAGTCCTACGGTAAAAGCATATGTAAGATTTACTGTTGCAGCCAGCTTGTAGGTATCTACTGCCTGACGGGTAGGTGATAATGCATAATTCCATGTTCTGTTTGCGCCACTATCTGCAGGACTAATTAAAGAGTCCGGAAGCGGAGCAAAACTGTATCTAAGAGTATCTCCTGATACCGGCATATCGGCAGTGGTTATTGTAATCTGTGCTGAAGTTGATTGAACTATCAGAATTGCGAAAAACAGAGGTAGTATTCTTTTCATATTTTCAAAATTAAAAATAAAAATCCTAAAACGTTTCAAAATCAGAAAAACTATTTTAAACAACCATTAATGCACACAGTTTAGAAGAAAAAAATATTTTGTTAACTTGTCGTTTGCAAATTATTTCCTATTTTTAATGCACAAAAGAGAGATTTATTTGATTTCATTGTAATACACCATAAAATCAATATTGCTTCATTAAGTAGTCAATCAATATTAAACCCCAAACCGATCCTGAATAAATTTCTTTTTAGGTATAGGCGTTTAGATCGCAATAATGTAGCTTTGCCTTATGGAGAGGCGAA
>CAIVEH010000191.1 GCA_903904855.1 uncultured Bacteroidota bacterium
GTGTGGTACCGCATGTTGCTCACTGCTGTATTTATGGCTGTGATACTCACCTACCGCAGCCAATGGGTTAAGGTAGAAAAGCGGGACACAATAAGGCTTGCATTTATTGGTATGCTTATATGTCTGCATTGGGTAGCTTTTTATGGCTCTATAAAGCTGGCCAATATATCAATTGCTCTTGTTTGCCTGAGTACGGCCAGTATATTTACGTCTATCCTGGACCCATTGGTAAATAAAGGAAAACGCGACCCAAAGGAGGTGGCACTGGGATCACTGGCTATCATCGGGGTTTATCTTATATACAGGTTTCAGCAGTTTTACGGGCTGGGTATTGCCTGCGGAATAACGGCGGCCATTCTCAGCTCGGTATTCACGGTTTTCAATAAAAAAATTGCCAGTAAGTACCCTGCCCGCACCATGGTTTTTTATGAGATGACCACCGGCTGGATATTCATCACCATGCTGATGCCAATACTTATATATTATGTACCCAATACCCTTCTTTTCCCAAATTCACCGAGCATAACAGGCGCAAACTGGCTTCATAACGACTGGCTGTGGCTGGTATTAATGAGCCTGTGCTGTACAGTTTGGGCCCAATCGCTGGCACTGAGTGCTCTGAAAAAACTCACTTCGTTTACTGTAACCCTTTCCGTAAACCTGGAGCCGGTCTATGGTATATTGCTGGCATTCCTGTTTTATAATGAGAACCGCGAAATCATTTTCAACAAAGGCTCCAACGAACTCAACTGGGGATTCCTCTCTGGTATGGGGCTGATTCTGCTATCTGTAATATTACAGATGTTCCGGTTGTTGAAACCAAGGTTTACTTCATCGGCTTTTGTAAAAGAAAAGGGAGGGATAGATTAATTTCAATAAGCAATCAACTTTCAGATCTTTGCTGTTTGATCAACAATAAAACACACCTTTTTCAGTTTTATCACCATTATCCAATCAACTTATAACTTTTAGCTATTTTAGCAGCATGAAGCAAATCATTTCATTATTCTTCCTTTTGGTTAGTTTAAAATCGGTAGCACAACCAGCCTGGCAACAGCGGGTAGATACAAAAATAGAAGTAAGCCTCGACGATAAACATCATTTTCTGAATGCCTACGAAGAATTTACCTATACCAATAATTCGCCCGATACACTCACTTTCCTCTATATACACCTCTGGCCCAATGCCTACAAAAACGACCGCACACCATTTGCCCATCAGCTTGATGTGTTGCGAAATACAAGCTTCTATTATTCCAAACCCAAAGACAAAGGATATATAGATAGTCTGCAATTTACCATAGATGATCAAAGTGTAGATTACTCCAGTACCGACAATGCACCCGATATAGCCAGGATTGAATTGCACACGCCATTGCTTCCCCATAAAAGTGTAAAAGTGGCTACCCCATTCCGGGTTAAGATACCCAAGGTGTTCTCCCGTATGGGGCATACCGGACAGAATTATTATATATCGCAGTGGTTCCCGAAGCCAGCTGTTTACGACCAGCATGGATGGCACCCTATATCTTATCTCGACCAGGGTGAGTTCTTCAGTGAGTATGGCAGCTATGATGTGAGCATTACCCTGCCTGATAATTATATTGTAATGGCTACCGGCAATTGCACTGATGAAAAGGAAAATAAATGGCTGGATGAATTGGCCCAAAAACCATTACCTACCATAAAATACACCAAGAAAACGCCGAGGACCGCCGACAGCGCGGTTGCCAGTTCAAAAGAGATGAAAACCCTGCATTTTCATGAAGATAATATTCATGATTTTGCCTGGTTTGCAGATAAGCGCTGGTTAGTGAGAAAGGATACTGTTTACTCACCCGGCAGCAA
The DNA here is from genome assembly GCA_903904855.1 of uncultured Bacteroidota bacterium. Taxonomy (GTDB): domain Bacteria; phylum Bacteroidota; class Bacteroidia; order Chitinophagales; family Chitinophagaceae; genus Nemorincola. The sequence continues at coordinate 1,849 of CAIVEH010000191.1, forward strand.
TGAGCTGGTAACTGCCTATGCTGTATTTATGCCCACCTACTGGGAAAGATGGCAGAAGGCTACCGACTACCTTAAAGAAACTGTAAGGCATTATGGCAAATATGTGGGCCCTTACCAGTACAAAACAATTAAGGCTGTAGAGGGGGACCTACATGCCGGCAGCGGGATGGAATACCCTACCGTAACGATCATTGACAAATCGGCAACAGCAGGGCTGCAAACAGTAATTGTGCATGAGGCAGGCCACAACTGGTTTTATGGAATGCTGGGCAGCAATGAGCGCGACCATGCCTGGATGGATGAAGGCCTAAATACATTCTACGAACAGAAAACAGACCGAGACCTGAATCATGATTCAACAAAAACACGTAAAAAAGGATTGAATGAAACACTGGTTCTATTTGAAAAGCAAGCTACACACAAGGACCAGGCTATAGAACAAACCTCCGCCAATTTTGAAAAACTCAATTACGGCCTGGATATTTATTACAAAACGTCGCAGTATCTGCGCTGGCTGGAGGCATATATGGGCCCGGAAAGATTCGAAAAAGGGATGCACGAATATTTCGACAAATGGCATTTTCATCATCCGTACCCAGAGGATTTCAGGGTATGTATGGAACATTATGCAGAAAAGGATGCAGGATACATTTACATTAATGATGTAAAAACCAGAGGTACAGAAGGCAAACCAATTGATTGGTTTTTCGATCAACTTTTGAATAATAATAAGAAAATTGATTTCAAAATCACAAAAGCAAAAAATAAGGATCAATATGATTCTGAATATTATGGACCAAGGACAGAGATTACCATAAAGAATAAAACAGGTGTGCTTTCACCTGCACAAATTGTGGTGTATAAAAATGATAGTTTAGAGAGAACAATTTGGACTCAACCATTCGACGATACATGTAAGCTTTGGATCACGGTACCCAAATGGACACGGATAATGATAGGCGATGATGTGCCTGATGGCAAACCACAGAATGATGTATACAGGCGAAGCGCACTATTTCATCATTTCGGGGTTAAGGTAAAGCCATTCCTGGGTATCAATGAAGATAATAAAGACAAGCTGTTCATCTCCCCTGCCCTCGCTCATAACCAATATGATGGTATAATGGCCGGTATATTGTTGCACAATCTTACGTTGCCCGAAAACAGGTTTAGGTTTGCGCTGGCTCCTTTATACTCATTCGAAACCCAATCACTTGTGGGTGCTGGTTCAGTGGGGTATTTATGGTACCCACAAGGGGGTATTAAAGAGATCATGCTTCAGGGCGATGTTAAAACGTTTCATTATAACCAGGCTGATTATCCAACCAGGGTTCTTTACCAGAGTTTCTTAAAATTCGCTCCTTCATTAAGCTTCACATTCAACCAGAATCCGTTAAGCCCGGTTACACGCACATTGACAATTAAAGGATACTTTATTTCGGAGGAAACGCCAGATACACTATCATTTTCACATCCGAAAAATCAAATGAAAACTTATGACTATGCCAAAATAAGCTATCACCATAAAAACAGCCGTGCATACAACCCGTTCGGCTACAACCTTGAAGCGCAGGCCAGCGCCGATTTCGTAAAACTAAGCGCTGAAGGAAATATATGTATTGACTACAACAAGCCTAAAAAACATCTGTGGCTGAGAGGCTATCTGGGGAAATTCATACCCATAAATAATACTGCCGATGTGAATAACCGATACGGATTTGCAGCTACCTATAGCGGAGTGAACGACTATCTATATGATGGCACCTATATTGGCCGCAATGCCTATAATAATTTTAATGCACAGCAAATATCCTTGCAGGAAGGCGGCTTCAAGGTTCCCACCTTCAACCAGGCGGCCCATAGCGCCGACTATATGGCTGCGGTTAATTTAAAAACCGACCTGCCAACAAAGTTACCCTTACGCCTGTTCTTCGATGCAGGCCTGATACCTAATGCCAACCCAAGCTTTACAAAATCAAGCAGTTCTACCCTGCTCTATGATGGTGGCGTAGAAATATACCTGATAGACAATGTGGTGAACATTTATATACCTGTGCTCATGAGCAGCGACTTTCAGAATTACGTAAATAGTGCCTTTGGCCATAAAAATGTATTTGCCCACAGTGTTACATTTACCCTGCAATTCCAGAATATTAACTGGCTGAAGTCGCCCGGCACATTATTGAAAATGGCAACCGGTGGGTAATAAATGTGTTCAGATAATATTTGTTTTGAACAAGATTCAAGGATTAATAAGATTACAGGATCCTATTATTTCTGATGTGCATAAATCCTGTCTTCCTGCAATCTTTAAAATCGTGTTCAGTCAATTAGTATCATTAGTAACACCTGTGGATTGATACTATTGTAACCGGTAGCCGAATGGTATACTTTATTTTTTCAACGTTCCTTAGTATTATATGGGTGGAAATTTATTCATCGTTTAAGAATTTTCTTATACTCAATATTGTGATAAAAAATTATTTACTGACAATAGAAATAGTTTACTATATAGGTATATACGTTTAGGTCGCATAATTGAAAGAATGGGCGTTTCTTTGTTAAATGGTGCAAGTAACGCTGGTGATCAGTAAAAAGAATGATCCATTTTACGTATTCAATCCCCCAGCCTCTATGAGAGAATAAATTAAAACAAACATTCTAAAACCACTATTCTTTCGGGAATAAGTTTAATTTTGGAATAAATATCCGTTTATGAAATCAAATCTGTTTTTGGCATTAGCAGCCCCGTGTGTCCTTTTTTTAGCATCATGTGGCAGTGGCACTTCTGGCAATAATAATAAAACCACAACCGATAGCGTAAAGCCATTGGCGCCTGTAACACTTGTTAGTGTCAGTCCATCACCCGATTTTCCTGATGCAAAACTTGAAATAAAATCTGTTAAAGCCGATAAGGCAGGCAAGGATTCAGCAAAAGTAACTTTCAATTTCGATATTCAAAATTATGAACTGAAACTGCAAACCACTGATAATGGCACCAAAAACTGCAATAACTCAGATAAGGGCCAGCATATCCATTTCATCTTGGACAACGGACCATACAAAGCCCTTTATGAGCCAAGCAATGAAGTAACATTGCCCAACGATGGCAAAGAGCACATTATGGTTGCTTTCCTTTCAAGGTCTTACCACGAGTCAATAAAAAATGGTAAAGCTGCGGTAATGTACCATTTTAAAATAGACGAAAAGGGCAACCTGAAAAAGCTTGAAAACCCAAAGACTCCAATGATCACCTATAGCCGTCCGAAAGGCGACTATATCGGAAAAGACACCTCTAACATCCTGCTCGATTTTTATTTATGGAATTGTGATGGTAAAGTAAATGATGGTATGTGGAACGTAAAAGCTGATATTTCAAATGAAGACAAACCAACCCAAAAACTTACAGCTACAATTGATGATAAATTTAAACCCCATTTTATTCAGAACCTATATACCGGCAAATGTAAAGTAACCCTAACGCTGGTCGACAAGGACGGAAAACCTGCTGAAGGCCCTCAAACATCTGCATCAAGGTCGTTTGTTTTAAAAGCCCAGTAATAAAGAATATTGTTACAGTCTAACACAACCACTACTTAAAAGTAAATGAAGAAAATAAATAGAGAACAATTGCCTAAAGCTGCCCTAATGATATTGCTGGCAGTACTGTGCCTGATAGGGGCAATATATGTATTGTTTTTCTGGAAATAATCGTGCAATTTGCATTTATATTAATGACAGGCGTCAGATTATATATTATGAAATATTTTTTCCAGGATATCCTTTATTAGATTTTAGTTGAATAAAATTATTTTAAAAAAAAAATCATTGATTGAAATACATTAAGGGGTTCGATACCATCCGTGCTATTGCAGTATTAACTGTCATTGTCGGTCATTGGGGGCCATCTTTTAAAACTGGCAGCGTTGGTGATGCTATATCCAGTTCTTTGATTCAGGACGGCAGGTTTGGTGTAATCCTTTTCTTTGTACTTAGCGGATACCTGATTACATCTATCCTGCTCAATGAAAAAATTAAGAACACCGAAGGGAAGCACTTTACTATTATTAAGAATTTCTTCGCCCGAAGGGCACTGCGCATATTCCCAATCTATTATTTGGTGGTTTTATTGTTTTACATAATCAATGATCCGTTTGTGCGGTCAAACATTGGTTATTTTCTTACCTATACATCCAATCTCCCTCCTTACTGGACAGATCAGCCCAATATACTCTCGCACACCTGGTCATTATCTGTAGAAGAACAATTCTACCTGATCTGGCCATGGCTCATTATTTTAATGCCCAAAAAGTACATTAAGCATGTGCTTTTCCTGGCTATTATTATCGGTCTCGCCAGCAAATATTATGTACTATATGTGCTGCATCACCATTATCCTGTGCTTGTTTTTAATTGTTTTGATTCGTTCGGGGTTGGAGGTTTGTATGCATGGATCAGGCTCGATAGCGAAAGATGCCGCAAATTTGAGCGGGGGTTTGTTGCAGTTTTACCCTTCCTGCTGTTTATTTCCTGGAAAATATCGCATGTAGATGGAGTTAAAATATTTGTAATGTACGACCGTTTTCTGGACAGTATTATTGGGATAGCCCTGATTATGTTCGTATTAAAAAACAAGAACGAATGGATAAGGAAATATATTCTCGAAAACAGGGCACTGAATTTTATCGGTAAAATAAGTTATGGAATCTATTTATACCATTTTACTTTTAGTGCAGCTTATGAAAATTTCTCCTTTTATCTTACTAATAAAATACCTTCATTATCAATCATTTTACTCAACCCAGTTCTGTCCTATTGCCTCAAGTTCAGTTCTCTAATCCTATTATGCTGGCTGTCGTTCCGTTTTATTGAACAACCAATTATGCGATTGAAAAAGAAATTCGAGTATACTTAATAAATCGAAAGGCAGTAAAATACATTTGTGTTTTAATCCACACAATTCCAGGTTTCAGAATCACGTTTGCATTGGCAGATCCTAACCAGCAATGTACTCATGGGATAGCCTCTATCTCTTAAAATCAGATGATATTATACGAGATCCTAACTGGATTTATAAGTCTGTTAGATTAAGATTGTAGTCTGCATTTTAGAAACGAAATAAAAATACCCCTGCGAGAAGGCAGGGGTATAAAATTATTTAATCTATAAAAGTGAAGGTTATTTAGTCAGATTAAAAACACCGTTTGATATATTAACTATTGCCCCCTTTGCGTTAACTGCCTGGAAATAAAACATACCATCAAAATTAAGTGTATCATTAGCCGTCATATACAATTCACCTGAATTGCCCAATGCACTGACGTAAGGAGAATAAACAGAAATAGAATCAGGCACCCAATATGCGAAATTATTATACTGTTTAAAGCCCATATTGTAAATAGTTTTGGACCAGCCATACTGAACATATAAATAAAGAATTTTCCCGTCACCAGCAGCTATTAATACATTTGTATGCAATGTATCAACATAACCAAAATAAACAATAGAATCGGTCGACCATGGTGTACCGTTATAGTTGAGGCTAACCTTATGCGTACTTGATGCCCATGAAAATTGGTCTGCTTTTAACGGATTAAGTGGATTAACACTTCCGCTGGCACTGCTTCCGGGGTTAGCAACATAGGCACCACTGTTGCATGCTCCCATTGAGAATGCAATACACGAAATCAATAGGAGTGAAAAAACTATCCTGTTCATAGTTATTATTTATCTGTAAAGATACTAAGCATTGCAAGACTACAAAATATTATTTTGCGAAAGTCGTTAGATTGCACGGCTTATGCACAGGTTATACAGAATCAATCACCTACTTCTGGTGAAATTGCAAGGTAAATGCAGCTTTCGGTACATTTACCGTACGGCAAGGTTATTCTGCTTTGTAGTATTTGCTTCTCTAAATTCATTGGCTCAGCAAAAGATATCCGGAACTATTTTTGATTCGCTAACTAAAGACCCAATACCCTTCGCAACAATAAAGCTTGGAAATGGCAGCCAGGGCACTGTAGCTGATCTGGATGGTAAATTTTCATTTAACACTGAAACCATAAACGGCAGATTCAGTTATATGGAAATTTCCTGCCTTGGTTATCATTCAAAAATAGTATCATTCCCGTTTTCAAGGAACCAAATATACCTGCAACCCGAATTGAACCAGCTCCAGGATGTGATTATAATACCGCCATACGACAAAATCAGGCGCATTTTACGCACCGCGATTGCATATAAGAAAGAAAACGACCCAGATAGGTATGAATGGTATCGCTGCCATGTGTATTATAAAATGCTGGTCGATGTTTCACTTCCGGAATCTATGATGAAAGATACCAGCAAAGATGTGCGGGAATTAAGAAATCTATCGGATAGCCAGCATCTGCTGATGTCAGAGACTTACAGTATCCGTACCTGGAGGAAGCCGCAGCAGTTGCAGGAAGATGTGATTGCATCCCGATTTTCGGGCATGAGGAAATCTATGTTTACAAGCCTGGTAACCGATGTTGTGCCTTTTCATTCCTATAACGATTATCTTACCCTGAACGGGAAAGATTATCACAATCCGGTAAGCCATGGATTTGAACAGTATTATAAATTCAGCCTCGACGATGAGATAATTCAGGGCCACGATACTGTCTGGGCGTTAAGTTTCAAACCCAGGGGCCACAAGAGCAATGAACTTGACGGCAAAGTTTTTATTAATTCAGACGGATATGCTATTTCGCACATTATTGCAAAATCAAGGGATAGCCTGTTGAAAATGACTGTAAGAATTGAGCAGGAATATACACAATCCTCTAAAAATGATACTGAAGCAAGGTGGTTTCCCAAAAACCTGAATTATATTATTGATTGGGAACAAAAATCAAAAAAAACACCATTTACCCTTCATATGAAAGGAACTTCGCGGATCGATTCTGTTAACTGGAACGAAGATCCGGATTTCAGATTTGATAAGTCTCATACCGTGAAACTGAGGACAAATGCTGATGAACTATCAGATTCCTCCTGGAAAGTTACACGGCCCGATTCCATGGATGCTAAAGAAATCAAGACCTACAAAGTCATGGACAGCCTGGGCAATAAATTTCATGCCGACCAGTTTTTCAATTTGATGTCGAAACTGCCAGATGGTAAAATACTCTTAAGCATTTTCGACATTGATATTGCCCGGTTGTTTGCTTACAATTATCATGAAAACTGCCGATTGGGAGCAGGCCTGCAAACCAATGAGAAATTGATAAAATGGTTATCGCTGGGTGGATGGGCGGGGTATGGCTTTGGCGATGTGAAATGGAAATATGGTGGCTTTCTGGAGGCCTATGCCGACAAACATAAAGAATTCGTGTTCCGAATTGGTTATGCAGATGATATCAACGACCCCGGAAGAGTGCGGCTGAACCGGGACCTGGATAAAAACTACCTTAACTCCTACTTACTTACTCGAGTAGATGCAATGAAAACCACCTATGCTACAGTAAAAAAGAAGTTCGAATACTGGAGTACAGAGCTTTCGGCAAGGCAACAACAGATAGTACCACAATACCAATACGCGTTGGAGACTGGAGGAACTGAATATCGCCAATTTACAACTACTGAAGCTTCTCTGAGTCTAAGGTACGCCTATGCCGAAAGGACAGCCCCTCTTTTCAACAATTACTATAGCCTGGGCAGCCGCTACCCTATATGGTATGCAAAAATCACCACAGGAGTATTGCAAACCGGAAACCTGCAGACTACTTACAGCCAGGCTTTAACAGCAGTGGCCTGGCAAAAGCATGTTAACCGTATTGGGAATGAACATTTCCTTATAGAGGGTGGCAAATCGTGGAGTAATAACCCGCTGCCGCTGAGTAAGCTATTTGCGGGCAGCGGTTATAAATATGATGTGAGGGCAGCATACAGTCATCCATTTATACCTTTGGTGGGCTTATGACGGCTTATCCCTATCAGTATTATTCCGATCAGTTTCTGTTTTTCCTTTACTGTCACGATTTCGATTGGAAATTATATAAACTCGAAGGCAAGGATACCAAACTGAGTTCGACACCCAGCATATGCCTGCAATACAATATACTCTATGGTACACTAAATAATCCCGGAGCACAACATTATGTGCAGTTTTCTGTTCCGGAAAATTCATATAATGAAGCTGGGATATTGCTCAATAACCTGCTACGTATACGCTATTATAATCTCTACTACTTAACCCTGAATACAGGTTATTTCTATCATCTTACCCCCTACCCTATATTTGATGGCAAACAAAACTGGAGGTTTGTTTATGGACTTGGTGTTGACCTATAACTATAGACAGAAAGAAACGATTATGTAATTGCAGTTGTATTTCAATTTATTTCCTAATTTTATTTTATAATAATCCTTACTTATGTAGAGTAATCAACCTTTCTGTGTTAAAATGGCTAATACTGCTTATAAACAAATACCTATGACCAAGGAGGACAAAGAATGGATGATGACCATCTATAACCTCCGTTATAAGAACTTTCTGTTCCCGGGTATATTACATTGCACAATCTACGCTGTGGTGCTATTTTTTGTAATTACAGTTGTCATTGCCGTTGTTGGTTTTATGGGTTCCGGAGATGGTGATTCATTTGTAAATAATACCCTTTATTTTGCCTGGCATAATAAAATTGTCCTATCCATTTGTTTTTCCGCATCGCTATGCGGGCTTGCCTACAGGATGCTGGTGTTACCCTATAAGTTAGATGCGGAAAAAGGTATAAAACTGATAGTGCCTTTTACGGTGGATCATAAAGAATACTACCCTATAACCGGTCAGTTTTTTATAAAGTTCGAAGGTAATAGCCAGCACCATTTTGAGGTAGATGCCGATACCTATAACAGCTGTGCAGAAGGCGGAACCATAAACAGGGAAATGGCACTGCATTCCAAACATATTTTTGTGGAAAACGACCACGTAAATGTCAAAATATTTTCGCTGCAGCGTAGCCAGTATGACCGGTATAGCTGAGGATCCAATTATTAACCGGAATAATTACTTTGAAACCTGGTTGTATTTCATCCAGTCCTCTTCCGAGTTGGAATGCATATCTGCAGGGCTCATTTTAGCTATTTTCTCTTGTGCATTACCTATAGCTTTTGAAATCATAGGGTGACTAAGGGGTTCATTTTCATCTGCTCCCATTTTCACCAATAATTCTTTTATACGGTCGCCGCCAAAAGACTGAAGCAATGCCATATCCAGGTGCGAGTATGCAAGAATCTGTTTCAGATCAAGGCTTTCGCATAAGGATATCTCAACTGAATGTAAAGGATAATGCCCTGCAAATAATAGTGGTTTATTATTGTCACTATGTGCATATACCAATCTTTCAGCCAGAATAAACCTTGATTCAGGCTCCTGCCCGAAATAATGAACCAGATGGTCTTTCTCTTTCTGAAACCAGGCTGCCACTACCCCATCCCTATTTTGAGCCATCCAGGTGGCAATTGCTTTAAGGTATCCGTTTTCGTTCAGAAATATAACATCTGTTACCTGTGGCCCTTTGGGTTTTGAGAAGAACATAAAGAGATCAGTTTCAGTATTATTAAATAGGTAAACTAAGCAACGGCTGTTTCTTCAGCAGCCAGAGTCATCAGCTCAAAGTATTTATTATCCTCACCACGCACACGCCAGTATTTGCGCTTGCTTTTCAGAGTGTGGCCTTTAAAAGTATTGGCATAATCATCAAATTCCTTTTCAATAGCAGCATGAGTGAAAGCCTTGCCTAACAATGTCTGCAGAATCGGGCCATTATCGCGGGTTTCCCGGTTTTCATTCTCGGTAAATGCTGATTTTGAATTTTTCTTAAAACCTATGAACCGGGCAGGTGCAAAATGATTATGGCCGTTTACCCGGTAAATTACCATCGACCGTCCTTTCTTCACCAGATCATGCGCAAACTCAACTTCTTCAGGTATATCTGAAACAAGATAGCTCTCCATTGTTTTAATATTCTCAATAATATCGGTAACGTTCTCCACAAAATGCAACATAAACTTTGGTTTTTAGATTTGAACAATGAATTACGGGCGCACTGCCGTAACCGGTAAATGCCGGTATAGGGTTAAAGGTAGCCTTAAATTTCGGTTATTTTTTTATTAATTATAGAATTGGCCACAATTAATATATTCATACAAATTACAGAGGTTGAAAAATACATCATTTATAACCAATTTAGATATTCTAATTTTAGGAACACTGATAAATATGATAATTATGATTTTAGTGATGATTTTTCAAAATGTTTGTATTCCTGTTTGTCCATTGAATCTACGGGATCAACAAGTCTTTTGGAGGCAAATAACAGGAAATCGTGATAGCCGGACCTTTCTAATAATTCTGGTCTGGAAAGTAAAAAAAAACAGTTCAATGAAACAGATAATTGATTACCTTTATTTTACAAAATTATACCCAATGAAAAAGATCTTATTTGCAATATTACTGTTCTCTCCCTTAATGCTATCGGCTCAAAGCTGGCAATGGGCCAAAAGCTCCGGAGGAATAAATCTGGATGGATGTAATTCTATAGCAGCTGATGCTTCTGGCAATGTATATGCCGTTGGATATTTCTTTAGTCCTTCTATTACATTCGGAACATTTACTCTTACCAACGTTGATGGAGGTGTTTGTGATGACTTATTTATTGTAAAGTATGATATTGCTGGTAATGTACTGTGGGCAAAAAGTGCTGGTGAATCCGGATATGACGAAGCAAGTTCCGTATCTGTTGATGCTGAAGGCAATGTTTTGGTAACAGGCTTCTTTAGCAGTCATACCATTACTTTTGGCACAACGACACTTTCGAATAATGGCATTAATAATGTTTTTATTGCAAAGTATGATCCTTCAGGAAATGTGATTTGGGCAAAAAGTACAGGAGGCACCAGAGATGACGCAGGTATAGCCATAGCTACCGATGCTACAGGTGATATTTATGTTACCGGAGCCTACACCAGCCCTTCAATTACGTTTGGCACTTTCAATCTTACCAACTATGGTGGTAATGATGTGTTTTTGGCAAAGTATGACTCTTCGGGTAATGTTTTATGGGCAAAAAGTGCTGGTGGTTTAAATAATGACCGACCTACATCTATAGCTACAGATCTTTCAGGTAATATTTTTGTGGCGGGGGAATATAATAGTGATTCAATTGCTTTCGGAACAACAGAGCTCGTGAGTGGCAATATGTTTTTGGCAAAATATGATGCAACAGGCAATCTGAATTGGGTCAGAAACGCAGGTGGGAATTTCGCAGATGCTGTAGCTACGGTAACAACTGATAAAACTGGCAATGTTATTATTGCTGGTTATTTTGCAGAATCATCTGTTATATTTGGTACAACAACCTTGCATAATACAGGGAGTATCGGCTCAACTGATATATTCATGGTAAAGTATAGTACAGGCGGTAATGTGCTTTGGGCTAAAAATGAAGGTACGCATGGCAATGATGCTGCTACTTCTGTATCTGCCGATGGTTCTGGTAATCTTTATTTAACGGGCTACTTTGGAGGGAATTCTATTATTTTAAGTGGCATAACATTCACAAATTCAGGTGGCAATGATTTGTTTGTAATAAAGTATGACCCAAACGGCAATGCCGAATGGGCTAATTGCCATGGTGGAACCGGTGATGATGTAGCAAACGCTATAACAACGGATGCTACAGGCAATGTTTTTATTGCAGGTGCTTTTAATAGTGACACACTTAATTTTGGCAGTACTAACCTTACAAATGCGACTCCAACCACAAGTAATACTTTTTTATCAAAATTAAGCAGCACAGAAGGCACACCATCCATTATGGTTGAACCCGAAAAAGCAATCCTTTACCCAAACCCTGTGACCAATTGCCTATTTATTTCTTGTACTGAAAACATAACCAAGATAGTTATCAGCAATCTAATGGGTCAAACCATCTACAACCTGCAATACCACTCCCGGGCTGTACAGGTAGACATTTCAGAACTACCTTCAGGTGTTTACTTCGTTGAGGTGAACAGAAAGGAAGTCAGGAAATTTGTGAAGCAATAGTGCATGAACATTACCCATTATTGAGTAAGGGCTACTGCATTTTGCTATTTTGAGACACCCTTACATTAATTGTATATACCATGCAATGGAGAAATTGGTTCCCTGTTAGTAATTCGTCTAAAAATATAATCCTGTTGGCTTTTGTGAATCTATTACAAAAACAGGCTGCCGGATAATAACGCGGCAGCCTGGTAATAATCGTCAATACATTTATAATTTTCTTCAGACTATTCTTGTTATTTTTTCCGGATTGGACGGCCATCTAATTCATGTATTTTTCTGTCGATACCAATACGGTATCTTTTGCCATTTTCATATTTGTAGATTAATTTTTTAAAATCCTCCAGTTGCCTTTTTGATATAGTCAGTTTATTTGCTGACACAAACCAATTTACATCTGTACTGAATGGTGGGCTGGTAAGTGAGCCGTTATAATTATAATAGGTATTCATGTATTTATCCAGACCCATTTTTCCTCCCAGATCTGAAAGATTAATCTCTAATTCAGGATGATTGCCAGCTAAAGTCTGTTTCAGAGCATTTAAAACAGGTTCAAAAAAAGTATTATCCCTTCCGTCAGCTTTGATCAATATACCACAAACTAACTTATCTTTTTCCTTACCTTTTTCAAGATTCTTAAAAACAAAATGCACTTCCATAGAATCTTTATTTCCACCTATTGCATGCTCAGAAGCATTATGAAAATGAAATTGCAGGAAAGAATATACAGTATTATTAGCCTTAACAGTTATGCTTGTGTTAGGATTTTTGAAACCCACAGTTACATTGACATATTTTTGTTCATCTTCTTTATCGTATTTATGTATTTCACATTCCATTTTTGTAGCGCCTCTACCCAGATCAAATTTCAATTCGTATTTATTGTTACAAAAATCACCTTTAAGATTTACCGGCGATTCACCATCTTTATTAATGTCACAGTTTGAAGGCTTATTCTGAACAGGCTGTGCCCATGCACCTAAAACCAATAAATGCGCCAACACCAGCGCTACTAATACTTTGTACTGATTTTTCATCTCTAAATTTTATTTTGTCTGAGTTCCTACTCTATTCAAGGGTTTTCAGAATCCCCCTCCCGCTTTGTGTACCTGTACGGGCAGGTCATTGTGTTTAAAAAACAGCCCCAAAATACAAATTTTAAAGAATAAAACAGCTTTAAGTACTATATCGAGATAGGTTTTACAATCCGTCAGAAATATTGTTGCATAAATAAGAATGCCATCCTTCTACCTTTGCCTAATCAGGGCTTCCATTCAGGAATTTTCATACCCGATGCCATATAGGATATCACTGAATTGCGGATGTCGTTTTTACCATTATCCCTTGCAACAGCTGCTGCAGAAGGTAAACCCTTCAGCATGCCAAGATTAGTTTCCTTGCCTGAAGCCAGAAAAGAAGGCAATAATACCTTGTATTGTTTAGCATCATCAATTGGTTTCCCTTTTATAAGCCAGGGCCCATTTTCGCCACCTGTCAGATAGTAAAACTGCAAATAGCCGCCACTGTTTTTATTGGTTGTAAGGCCTATCCGGATTATGTCTTTCAGCATAGCGCCTTTCAGGTTCATCAACACATTAAGGTCTCCGAAAGGCAAAGTGCGGAGTACATCATAAACTTTTATCTGGCCTGCGAGGTCGTCATCCAGCCTTATACTTCCGCTGTTATACATTGCCAGATCAATGGTGGTATCGGGGTAATAATAGATAAGTGAGTTGGCTATAAGGCGTGTTAGATTGGTAGATGAAGTGCGTGTGTCCTCATCTTTTCCATTAAGCTTTTGCCCTGCCGGTAATGTTAATAATACTGAATCAGGATTATAACCCGACTTTGCGAGGCTTTCATTTCCGATCTTCACCCATTTCTTTACTACTGCATCCACATCGGGTTTGGCAGCTATATTTTCACCCACCATCTTTACTTCCGATTTTACAGTCACTTGCCGGGTAGCCTTGTTGAACGTAACCTTATGTATATAAACAGACTTTGCATTTGCGTCGGCCTTGCATATCACCACCTTGCCTACTGTTTCTGTACTTTTCACATGCTCATGGCCACCTATAATCAGACTCAACCCCGGCACAGCAACAGCCAGACTGCTATCCATATCAACTGACAGATGAGTAACGGCTATAACTATATCGCATTTATCTTTTATTTTTTCGTAGGCATTCTTCACACTTGAATTTACATCATCATAAGCAACATAATCAGCCTTGTTCGAGTTGAGAGTAGCGCCTATTATGCCAAGTCGCACGGTATCGCTACCAACAACGATCTTACGTATAAGCCACGGCTTTATTGTATCTGAGATATTGTTTCTTGTTTTTACGTAAGGCACATTGCCTGCTATAGTTTTGTGCAGCACATTGCATGAAACCCAACTAAATTCAGATTCATTGATGCGGGCCTGCAGACGTGGCTCTTTAATGTCAAACTCATGGTTGCCAAAGGTTACCAGATCTACCCCGGTGGCATTCATTACCTCAATCATTTGCTTGCCGGCTATTACGCTGTCGCCAGCAGTACTGTCTCTGAACTGTAGCGTGCCCAGCAAAGATGGGCTTACAAAATCTCCAGCCAGCACAGTAAGGGTATTGGCATCGCTGTCTAGCAGTTCCTGCCTGATAGTGGCTACACGGGCCATACCGCCCTCCTTACCTCCGGAAACAGGGCCTATCTCATATACATCGTTGAGCTGCAAAATGGTAAAAGTCAGATCATTTTTATTCTGTTGATTATTTCCACAGGAGCCTAAAAGGCTACAAAAAATAATTATTAATACACCGGCAATTAAACGGTAAACTTTATTCATAAATAATATTTTTTTTATGATTTGGTAAATGAAAATATAACTTTAAGGCCATTTATTATTGTCTCAAATAATAGCTTGACTGGCTGACAAAATACAAATTTTATGAAATAAATAGAATTTCGACTGAATTAAAATTTAGATACCCAGATTGATGAAGATTCAGATTTTATGAAATATAGGATAATAAAAGTACCCAAAATTTTGCCTTACATAACCTCCCTATTA